>NZ_BAAFRY010000015.1:0-62243 GCF_045866295.1 Ferrigenium sp. UT5 | reverse complement strand
TGCGCCGTCTCTACCTACGTGCTGATTGCCATCGTTAAGAAGGAGCTGCAATTGGATGCCTCGCTTTATTCGCTGCTACAGATTCTTTCGGTGTCTGTCTTTGAGAAAACCCCACTAGATCAGGCTTTCGCGGGCGGTGGACAACTCTTAGAACAGACGGACTTTTCTAACCAGCTAAATTTGTTCGACTTTTAACCGGACACTACTGAGTCCGATTATTTCCGGGGAGGCGGTATGTTGCACGAAGTGACGGGGGACATTCTGTTGAGCAATGCCAGGGCGATCGCCCAGGGCATCGCGCCGAACGACGATTGCATGCACGGCCTCGCGCTGCAGCTGCGCGAGCGCATGCCGGCGATGTACAAGGACTTCCGCCACTACTGCCACACCCGGCATCCCAAGTCCGGCGAGATGTGGGCCTGGATGAGCAGCGACGGGCGTTATCTGGCCAATCTGTTCACGCAGGACGAGGCCTACGCCCACGGCAGCAAACCGGGACACGCGACCCTGACCCACATCAACCACGCGCTGCACGCGCTGCGCACGTTCGTGCAGAAGGAAAAAATCGCCAGCCTCGCCCTGCCCCGCCTCGCCTGCGGCATCAACGGACTGGACTGGAACGAGGTGAAACCGCTGATCGAACACCATCTGGGCGATCTTGGCATCCCGCTCTACCTTTACACGCATTACCAAAAAGGCGTCAAAGCCGACGAACTCGCAGCATAACTTCAGAGGAAACCAGATGTCAGACAGATTCGACAACGTCAGCGTCGGCAAGAAAGCCAACGTATTCTTCGACGGCAAATGCGTATCGCACTCGGTGTACTTTCCCGACGGAACGCGCAAGACCTGTGGCGTGGTCCTGCCGGACAGCCAACTCACCTTCAACGTCGGCGCCCCCGAACTGATGGAAATCACCGCCGGGACGTGCTCGGTAAAAATCGCCGGCGAGCCGGCATTCAAGACCTACGCCGCCGGCAGCAGCTTCAAGGTGGCCGAAAATGGCAGCTTCGAGATTCACACCGGGGCGGAAGCGGTCGATTATGTCTGCTCTTTTGGCTAAATAAGGAGATTCCATGCCCTCGTTCGACATCGTTTCAGAAGTGGAGAAGACCGAAGTCAAGAACGCGCTCGAACAGACCAACAAGGAAGTCAGCACCCGCTTCGACTTCAAGGGTTCGGATGCGCGCGTGGAACAGGCGGAACTGGTGCTCACCGTGTTCGCCGACAACGAGTTCCAGCTCGGGCAGGTGCAGGATATTCTCAACGGCAAGCTGGCCAAGCGCGGGGTGGATATCCGCAGTCTCGACATCAGCGACAAGATCGAAAAAGTCAGCGGCAACAAGGTCAAGCGCAGTTGCACGGTGAAGGTTGGCGTGGAAATCGAGCTGGCGAAAAAAATCGTCAAGCATCTCAAGGACAGCAAGCTCAAGGTGCAGGCCAGCATCCAGGGCGATGCCGTGCGCGTCACCGGCAAGAACCGCGACGACCTGCAGGCCGCCATCGCTTTCGTCAAGAAAACCATCACCGACTTTCCCCTGCAATATCAGAATTTCCGCGATTGAAACGGAGGTTGTGTGGGTCGGACTTTAGTCCGACAGCAAACTGCACGATCAACACCGTCGGTTTGCCCTGCAAGGGCCCTTGCGCCCATGTGCAAATCCGACCGACACTTTGCACAGCCCACTTAATATCCGTAGGAGGATGAAATGAAAAAAGCACTGATCCTGTTCGCCGACGGCAGCGAAGAACTGGAAGCCGTCACCGTCATCAACATCCTGCGCCGGGGCGGCATCGAGGTTACCGTGGCCGGTCTGGCGGCCGGTCCGTTGCGCGGCAGTCGCGGTACGGTGCTGCTGCCCGACACCACCGTGGACAAGGTGCGCGGTGCCGATTTCGACCTGATCGTGCTGCCGGGCGGCCAGCCCGGCACCGATCGTTTGCGCGCCGACGCGCGCGTCATTCTTTTGCTCCAGCAGATGGCACAACAGGGAAAGCAAGTCGCCGCGATCTGTGCCGCACCTTCGGTGCTGGCGCAGGCCGGCCTGCTCGACGGCCGACGCGCCACCGGTTATCCGGGGTCGCTCGATGAGTTTCCCGCCGTGCAGCGGCAAACCACCGCCGTGGTGGAAGACGGGAAACTGATCACCTCGCGCGGGCCCGGCACCGCCATGGACTTCGCCCTGACCCTGCTCGAACACCTGACCAGCAAAGCGAAACGCGACACGGTGGAAGCGGCGCTGGTGCGCTGACCCCCATGCCGCGTCTGCCGCCATCGCTCATCGCGCTCGCCCTGCAGGGGACGGCATGGCTGGCGGCTTTCCTCATCGCAGGCAATCTGGGCTGGCCGCCACTCGCGCTGGCGCTGCTGGCAGGCCTGCTCGCTGCTACGTTCAGCCACCTGGCGAAACAGGCGCGCTGGTGGCTGATCATCCAGATCGTGTTTGCCCCGGCGCTGGTTCTCGCCCTTGCAGCCAATATCGATCCCCGGATTTTTCTGCTGGCTTTCCTGCTCCTGCTGCTGGTGTACTGGAGCACGTTCCGCACCCAGGTACCGCTGTATCTTTCCAGCCAGAAAGTGTGGCGCAGTCTGGAGACCCTGCTCCCGGCCGACCGGCCGCTGCGCTTCATCGACCTCGGTTCCGGCCTCGGCGGGGTACTGACCCATCTGGCGCGGCAGCGGCCGGAAAGCCGGTTCGACGGCGTGGAGGTTGCGCCGATACCCTTCGCCCTGAGCTGGCTGCGCATCCGTCTCGGCGGCTACCGCAACTGCACGGTACGCTGGCAAAGCCTGTGGGACTGCAATCTGGCCGACTATGACGTGGTGTTCGCTTACCTGTCGCCGGTGCCGATGTCGGCGCTGTGGGAAAAAGTCGAGCGCGAGTTGCATCCCGGCGCGCTGTTCATCAGTAATTCCTTCGCCGTCAGCAACCATCCGCCGCGGGAAACACGGAACGTGGATGATCTGCACCGCTCGCAATTGCATCTCTGGAAAAAATGAAACACTGCCCATTCAGTCAGTTACGCGACACCCGGCAAAATACTTCCCAAGCGGGATTTTTTTCGCTAGGATGCGCCCCTGTCAGCGTCTTACTTCAACGCGGCTCTGCCGCATCGAAACAAACCTCCTTAAATTCACAACGAGAAAAAACATGAGCGAGCACATCCGTTACATCACCGACGACACTTTCACGGCTGAAGTCCTGCAGTCCCCGCTTCCTGTGCTGGTGGACTACTGGGCCGAATGGTGCGGACCTTGCCGCATGATTGCGCCCATCCTCGATGAAGTGGCCAAGGAATATGGCGGTCGCCTGAACATCGCCAAGCTGAACGTGGACGAGAACCAGCAGACCCCGCAGAAGTACGGCGTGCGCGGTATCCCCACGCTGATGCTGTTCAAGAATGGCAACATCGAAGCAACCAAGGTGGGCGCCCTGTCCAAATCCCAACTCACCGCTTTCATTGACAGCCACATCTGAACCCTTTAGTCTCCCGCCCGCACTTGCCGAGTTTCGTTCTGAAACGCAGACAAAATAATCAAATCCAGAGCAGCACGGCAATCCGGCGCGGGATTTCCCGCAAACCCCGCAACAATCCCCAGTAACCCTCGATCAACCGCGCTCACGCGCCCATCCTGACCATGCATCTATCCGACATCAAGACCAAACACATCACCGAACTGGTTGAAATGGCCACCGCCAACCAGATCGACAACGCCAACCGCATGCGCAAGCAGGACCTGATCTTCGCGCTGCTGAAGAACCAGGCCAAGAAAGGCGAAAGCATCTTCGGCGAAGGGACGCTGGAAGTACTGCCGGACGGCTTCGGTTTCCTGCGCTCGCCGGACACCTCCTATCTGGCCGGCCCCGACGATATTTACGTCAGCCCCAGCCAGGTACGGCGCTTCAACCTGCATACCGGCGACTCGATTGAAGGCGAGATCCGCACCCCCAAGGAAGGGGAGCGTTATGTGGCACTGGTCAAGGTGGACAAGGTCAACGGCGAACCGCCGGAGAACGCCAAGAACAAGATCCTGTTCGAAAACCTGACCCCGCTGTTCCCGACCAAACAGATGTGTCTGGAACGTGACATCCGCGCCGAAGAGAACATGACCGGACGCATCATCGACATCGTTGCCCCCATCGGCAAAGGCCAACGCGGCCTGCTGGTGGCTTCGCCCAAGTCCGGCAAAACCGTGATGCTGCAACATATCGCCCACTCGATCTCCGCCAACAACCCTGATGCGACATTGATCGTGCTGCTGATCGACGAGCGCCCGGAAGAAGTGACCGAGATGAGCCGCACCGTGCGCGGCGAGGTGGTCGCTTCCACCTTCGACGAACCGGCGACGCGCCACGTGCAGGTCGCCGAGATGGTGCTGGAAAAAGCCAAGCGCCTGGTCGAACACAAGAAGGATGTGGTCATCCTGCTCGACTCCATCACCCGTCTGGCACGCGCTTACAACACCGTGATCCCGTCTTCCGGCAAAGTGCTGACCGGTGGGGTGGATGCCAATGCGCTGCAGCGCCCCAAGCGCTTCTTCGGCGCCGCGCGCAACATCGAGGAAGGCGGCTCGCTCACCATCATCGCCACCGCGCTGGTCGATACCGGCAGCCGCATGGACGACGTGATCTACGAGGAATTCAAGGGCACCGGCAACATGGAGATCCACCTCGACCGGCGCATGGCAGAAAAACGCATCTACCCGGCAATCAACGTCAACCGCTCCGGCACGCGCAAGGAAGAATTGCTGCTCAAACCTGAAATCCTGCAAAGAATCTGGTTGTTGCGCAAGCTGCTGTACCCCATGGACGAACTGGAAGCGATGGAATTCCTGCTGGACAAGGTCAAGGCCACCAAAAACAACGCCGAGTTCTTCGATTCCATGAGGCGTTAAAAAGGCTTTTGACGATTCGGAGGGTTTATGTATAATGCGCGGCTCTGAAAATCCACATTTCAGTGGAGGCTAGCTTTCAGGTTATGCCGTAACTAAAATCCGTACCAAAGCGGCATAACCTGAAAGTTATGCCGTAACTAAAAACCGCATTAAGCGGGAAACCGCATTAAGCATCAAGCGAGGTAGTCATGTACGCAGTAATTAAGACCGGTGGCAAACAATATCGCGTTATCGAAGGCGAAACGCTCAAGATTGAATCCGTTGACGGCGATGTCGGCAGTGCAATCGTGCTGGACCAAGTGCTGATGGTTGGCAATGGCGACAAGATCAGCGTGGGCCAGCCCCTGCTGAATGGCGCTTCCGTCAAGGCGACGATCGTTGCCAACGGCCGCAACAAGAAAGTGACCATCTTCAAGATGCGTCGCCGCAAACATTATCAAAAGCACCAGGGGCACCGTCAAAACTATACCGAGATCCGCATCGACGGCATCTCCGCTTAAGCAAAAGGAGCTAGAACATGGCATCAAAAAAAGGTGGTGGCAGTACCAGTAACGGCCGCGACTCGCACTCAAAACGCCTCGGCGTCAAGAGCTACGGCGGCGAACTGATCAACGCCGGCAGCATCATCATCCGCCAGCGCGGCACGCAGGTTCACGCCGGCGACAACGTCGGCATGGGCAAGGACCATACCCTGTTCGCCAAGATCACCGGCAAGGTGCAATTTGCGGTCAAGGGCGCGCTGAAGCGCAAGACGGTCAGCATCGTCCCCGCCTAACCCGCGCGAGCAGTTAGAATGAGCCCTATCGCAAGGTAGGGCTTTTTTATTTTGTAGTAAATGGCAGAAAAAACCTTGGCCACAGATGAACACGGATACACACGGATAAAATCTTCAAGGATTGATCCGCAAAATTGAGCTTTTCCCATCCGCGAACATCCGTGTCTATCTGTGGCTGAACGCGCATTTTCTGAACGAGCTATTCGAATGAAATTCATCGACGAATCAAAAATTGAAGTCATCGCCGGCAACGGCGGCAACGGCGCAGCCAGCTTTCGGCATGAGAAATATATCGAAAAAGGCGGCCCCGACGGCGGTGACGGCGGGCACGGCGGCAGCGTGTATGCCGTGGCCGACCGCAACATCAACACCCTGGTCGATTACCGTTACGCGCGCATGCACCGTGCCAGGAACGGCGAGTCCGGACGCGGGGCGGACTGCTATGGCAAGGGCGCGGACGACATCATCCTGCAGATGCCGGTCGGCACCGTCATCACCGACCTCAACAGCGGCGAAGTGATTGCCGACCTCGCACGTGACGGCGAAAAGATCCTGCTCGCCCGCGGCGGCAAGGGCGGGCTGGGCAATCTGCATTTCAAGTCCAGCACCAACCGTACCCCGCGCCAATGCACCCCGGGCGAGGAAGGCGAACGGCGCGAACTGCAACTTGAATTGAAAGTGCTGGCCGATGTCGGCCTGCTCGGCATGCCCAACGCGGGCAAGTCTACCTTCATCCGCGCGGTGTCCGCCGCCCGTCCCAAGGTTGCCGACTACCCCTTCACCACCCTGCACCCGAACCTGGGCGTCGTGCGCGTCTCCGACCAGAAGAGTTTTGTCATCGCCGACATCCCGGGCCTGATCGAGGGTGCGGCGGAAGGGGCGGGACTGGGACACCAGTTCCTGCGCCATCTGGCGCGCACCCGTTTGCTCCTGCATCTGGTCGATCTCGCCCCGCTGTACGAAGGTGTCGATCCGGTGCATGAAGCAAAGGCCCTCATCAATGAACTGAAGAAATACGACGAGGCGTTGTACAACAAACCACGCTGGCTGGTGTTGAACAAACTCGACCTGCTGCAGGATCGTGCAGAGAAAGTCGCCGCCTTCCTCGAAGCGTTTGGTACAGACACACGTTACTTCACCATCTCTGCCATCAACGGCGAAGGCTGCAAGGAGCTGACTTACGCCATCATGGAATACCTCGACCAGGTTGCGGAAAAAGAGCAGGAAGCCGTCACCGCCGGCGCACAGGAATCCGAAATCGATATTTACGACCCGTCGCTATGAAAACCATCCTGACCAAAGCCAGGCGTATTGTCGTCAAGGTTGGCAGCAGCCTCGTCACCAACGGCGGCGCCGGTCTGGACCTGAACGCCATCGGCAACTGGGCACGGCAGATCGCCGCCCTGCGCGCGCGCGGGCACGAAGTGGTGCTGGTCTCCTCCGGTGCCGTCGCCGAAGGCATGCAACGCCTGGGCTGGAAACAGCGTCCTGATGCGGTACATGAATTGCAGGCCGCCGCCGCCGTTGGCCAGATGGGCTTGGTGCAAGCCTATGAAAGCGCGTTTCGCCAACACCAGCTGCTCGCCGCGCAGGTACTGCTGACGCATGCCGACCTGGCCGACCGCGAGCGTTATCTCAACGCACGCTCCACGCTGCGCACCCTGCTCAAGCTCGGCGTCATCCCGATCATCAACGAGAACGACACCGTGGTCACCGACGAAATCAAATTCGGTGACAACGACACGCTGGGCGCGCTGGTCACCAACCTGATCGAAGCCGATGCGTTGATCATCCTCACCGACCAAAGCGGTCTGTTCAGCGCCGACCCGCGCAACGACGCCAGCGCCACACTCATCCATGAAGTGCAGGCGGGCGATGCCAAACTGGAAACGATGGCCGGCGGTGCCGGCAGCCACATCGGACGCGGCGGCATGATCACCAAAGTATTGGCCGCCAAACGGGCGGCACGCAGCGGCGCCCATACCGTCATCGCTTCCGGCCACGAGCGCGACGTGCTATCGCGCCTGTTGCTCGGGGAATCCATCGGCACGTTGCTCACCGCGCCCTCGCTTGCGCTGGATGCGCGCAAGCAATGGCTGGCCGACCACCTGCAGGTCAGCGGCAAGATCACCCTCGACGACGGCGCGGTGCGCGCCCTGCGCAGCGAAGGGAAAAGCCTGCTCCCGATCGGCGTTACCGGCGTCGGCGGAAACTTCCAGCGCGGCGCGGTGGTCGCCCTCCTCGACGGCGACGGCTGCGACATCGCGCGCGGACTGGTCAACTACAGCTCGGATGAAGCCCGCCTTATCGCACGGAAACCGAGCAGCGAGATCGAGTCCGTTCTCGGCTACATCGACGAACCCGAACTGATCCACCGGGACAATCTGGTCCTGTTGTAACAACAGGGCCGGGTTGCAGCAAAGGCTCTCGTACCCGCAGGGTGAACTTGCACCGCAAGTCAAGTCGCGAAAGCGACGGCCGAAGCTACACTCTGGTTCCGCTGTAAGCATTTAAAGCACGATCCAAAGCGCAACCTCTGTGCAAAACAGGCAATCCATCCGATTGCTTTATTC
This sequence comes from Ferrigenium sp. UT5, assembly GCF_045866295.1. Classification (NCBI taxonomy): domain Bacteria; kingdom Pseudomonadati; phylum Pseudomonadota; class Betaproteobacteria; order Nitrosomonadales; family Gallionellaceae; genus Ferrigenium; species Ferrigenium sp. UT5. The sequence continues at coordinate 53,998 of NZ_BAAFRY010000015.1, read as the reverse complement.
GCGAATCCGCCTGAGGCTATAATGGCCGCTGCGCTTATAATTCCGATCGTTCAGACTTCGGGTTTATTTACATTTCCAGGAAATCACCATGCCCCACTTGCAAACCATCATCGAAGAAGCTTTTGATCGCCGCGCCGAGATCACGCCGCGCAATGTCGACGCGCAGCTGAAGGAGACCCTCAACACCGTGATCGAATATCTGGATCAGGGCAAGCTGCGCGTGGCGGAAAAAATCAACGGCGACTGGGTGACCCACCAGTGGGTGAAAAAAGCCGTGCTGCTTTCGTTCCGCATTGAGGACAACAATTTCATCAAGGGCGGCTTCACCAATTATTTCGACAAGGTGCCGTCCAAGTTCGCCGACTACAACTCCAAGGAGTTCCGCGAAGGCGGCTTCCGCGTGGTACCCCCGGCGGCGGCGCGGCGCGGCGTGTACATCGCCAAAAATGTGGTGCTGATGCCTTCCTACTGCAACATCGGCGCCTACGTGGATGAAGGCACCATGGTCGATACCTGGGCCACGGTCGGTTCCTGCGCGCAAATCGGCAAGAACGTGCACCTCTCGGGCGGTGTCGGCATCGGCGGCGTGCTGGAGCCGGTGCAGGCCAACCCGACCATCATCGAGGACAACTGCTTCATCGGCGCACGCTCCGAAATCGTCGAGGGCGTTATCGTGGAGGAAGGGGCGGTGATCTCGATGGGCGTGTTCATCGGCCAGTCCACCAAGATTTATGACCGCGAAACCGGCGAGGTGCATTATGGCCGAGTACCGGCGGGTTCCGTGGTAGTCAGCGGCAACTTGCCCTCCGCCGACGGCAAATACAGCCTGTATTGCGCCGTCATCGTAAAGAAGGTCGATGCCAAGACCCTGGGCAAGGTCGGCATCAACGAATTGCTGCGCGGCATTTAACGCGGAAGTGGTGATTCAGGATACCGCCGCTTTCCCTGAATTCAGCCCCCGGTCTCCTGGAATCGAGGTGAACCAATGATCGTCACGCCACTCCTGCAACTCGCCGCCGACAAACTGGCTTCCGACCTGTTCTTCTCGGTGGGCGCCCCCATCAACATCAAGATCAACGGCATCGTGATGCCGGTCAACCAGCAGCAGAAGTTGACGGAAGAGCAGGTCAAGCAGGTCGCGTACGAACTGATGAACCCGGTACAGATCGCAGACTTCGAGTTGCATATGGAGATGAACTTCTCCTACCGCATGCCGCAGATCGGCAACTTCCGCGTCAATATATTCCGCCAGCGCGGCAGCATCGCGGTGGTCATTCGCTATGTGCGCGGCCAGGTGCTGGATATCGAATCGCTCAATCTGCCCGCCGTATTAAAGGGGCTGGTCATGGAAAAGCGCGGATTGGTGCTGATGGTGGGCGCCACCGGCTCGGGCAAATCGACCACGCTGGCTTCCATGATCCAGCACCGCAACAGCACCAGCAGCGGTCATATCCTGACGATTGAAGATCCGATCGAATACTTGATCCATCACGACAAATGTATCGTGAACCAGCGCGAGATCGGGACCGACACCGAGGACTACGGCGCGGCACTGGTCAGCGCCATGCGCGAGGCCCCCGATGTGCTGATGATCGGCGAGATCCGCGACCGCGACACGCTGAAACATGCGTTGATCTTCGCCCAGACCGGCCACCTGTGTCTGTCCACCCTGCACGCCAACAACAGTTATCACGCGCTCAACCGCATCGTGAACTTCTTCCCTTACGATGCACGGCAAAGCGTCCTGTCCGATCTGTCCATGTGTTTGCGCGCGGTCATCTCGCAGCGCCTGGTGCGCAATGTGCAAGGGGAGCAGGTACCGGCGGTGGAAGTTCTGCTGAATTCGGCGCTGATCGCCGACCTGATCAAGAACGACCAGATCGAAAAAATTCGCGAGGCGATCGAACAAAGTGTTTCACAGGGTTCGCAAACCTTCGAGCAGGCGCTGTACAAACTGTTCAAATCGGGCGAAATCACCAAGGAAGAAGCCCTGCTCAATGCCGACTCGGCCAGCAACCTGTCTTCGCATATCGATTATTCGCAGACCAGCCAGGTTAAAGCGTTTGACCCGAATGAAAAACCGGCGACCCGGCCCAATGCGCCCCCGGCGGATTTCGACGGGATCAAGCTCCATCTCGGGACGCCGGGAACGGAGCGATGAAACTGTACGGCATTCCGAATTGTGATACGGTAAAAAAAGCCCGTGCCTGGCTGGATGCACACGGGACACGTTACGCGTTCATCGACTTCAGGAAACAGCCCGTTTCCGCACCCCAGTTATCCGAATGGCTGCGGCAAATCGGCTGGCAAAAACTGCTGAAGAAAACCGGTCCGACCTGGGGACAATTGCCGGATGCGGTCAAAACTTCGATCCGGGACGATGCCTCCGCGCTGACCTTGATGCTGGAAAAACCCAACGTCATCAAACGCCCGGTGCTGGTCAGCAAGGGCAAAGTGCTGGCGACCGGATTTGTCGAACACGAATACAACGCACTGGAACTTTGATCACGACAAAATGAGCAGCACTCTCGATTTAGCAAAACAACTCATCGCCCGCCGTTCGCTCACCCCGATGGATGACGGCTGTCTCGACATCATCGGCGCGCGCCTCGCCCCCCTGGATTTCAATCTGGAAAAGATGCGCCACAGCGAAGTGGAAAACCTGTGGGCGCGGCGCGGCGATGCCGCCCCGGTCGTATGCTTTGCCGGCCATACCGATGTGGTGCCGACCGGCCCGGTGAACCAGTGGGACAGCGACCCGTTCAAACCCTCCGTCCGTGACGGCATGCTGTACGGGCGCGGCGCGGCCGACATGAAAGGCTCCATCGCCGCCTTCGTCTGCGCCAGCGAAAAATTCATCACCCGATACCCGCAACACACAGGCTCCATCGCCCTCCTCCTCACCTCGGACGAGGAAGGCATCGCAGTGGACGGCACCGTGCGCGTGGTCGAAGCGTTGCAGGCACGCGGCGAACGGCTCGATTACTGCATCGTCGGCGAACCGACCTGCGTGAACAAACTCGGCGACACGATCAAGAACGGCCGGCGCGGCTCGCTCTCCGGCACGCTCACGGTCAAAGGCGTGCAGGGCCACATCGCCTATCCGCACCTGGTGAAGAATCCGATCCACCTGGCGGCACCCGCCATCGCGGAACTGGCGGCGACCGTGTGGGATGAAGGCAATGAATACTTTCCGCCGACTTCCTGGCAGGTCTCCAACATCAGGGGCGGCACCGGCGCAACCAACGTGGTGCCCGGCACGGTGGAAATTCTGTTCAACTTCCGCCACTCCACCGCCAGCACCCCCGAATCGCTGCAGACCAGAGTGCATGCCATCCTCGACCGGCACGGCCTGGAATACGACCTGCTATGGGAAATGTCGGGGAAACCCTATCTCACCCCGCGCGGCGATCTGGTCGATGCCGTGGCCGCGGCAATCAAGCGGGTCGCCGGTATCGAGACCGAACTCTCCACCAGCGGCGGCACCTCGGACGGGCGCTTCATCGCCGACATCTGCCCGCAGGTGATCGAGCTGGGACCGCTCAACGCGACCATCCACAAGCTCAACGAATGCGTGGCGGTCGCGGACCTCGACGCGCTTTCCGAAATCTACTACCAGACCCTGGTTGAACTGCTGGGTGAAGCATGAGCCTGTACAACGAGGCCGTTCAGCAACTGGTCACCGTGCGCGATTGTCTGCGCTTCGCGGTCAGCCGTTTCAACGAAGCCAAACTGTTTTTCGGCCACGGCAGCGAGGACGCCTACGACGAGGCCGCCTATCTCATCCTGCACACCCTGCATTTGCCGCTGGATCGTCTCGAACCTTTTCTCGATGCGCGCCTGACCCACAACGAACTGCTGCTGGTATTGAACATGATCGAGAAACGGGTCGAACAGCGCATCCCCGCCGCCTACCTGACGTACCAGGCATTTCTCGGCGACTTCGAGTTTTACGTGGACGAACGTGTCATCGTGCCGCGCTCCTTCATCGCCGAACTGTTGCGCGAACGGTTGCATCCCTGGATAGACGATGCCGAGGGGGTTGGCAGCGTGCTGGACCTGTGTACGGGCAGCGGTTGCCTGGCCATCCTGGCGGCGCATGCTTTCCCCAATGCCTTGATTGATGCCGTCGATCTATCCGCAGACGCACTCGATGTGGCGCACCGCAATGTGCTGGACTATCAGTTGGAAGAACGGATCGAACTCTTCCAAAGCGATTTGTTCACTGCCCTGCAAGGCCGCCAATACGACCTCATCATCAGCAATCCCCCTTACGTCGATGCGCCTTCAGTGGCTGCGCTGCCACAAGAATACTTACACGAACCCAAGCTCGCTTTGGGCAGCGGGGACGATGGCCTGGATGCCACGCGCATCATCCTCGCCCAGGCCGCCGAACATCTCACCGAAAACGGCTTGCTGGTGGTCGAGATCGGGCACAACCGCGATGCGCTCGAAGCAGCCTTCCCGGAACTGCCTTTCACCTGGCTGGATGTCAGCGCCGGCGACGAGTTCGTCTTCCTGTTGCATCGCAACGATCTGCCCTAATGCCTGTAGATCATTACGAGAATTTCCCCGTCGCTTCCATCCTTTTGCCGCGCCGCCTGCGCAAGCCGGTGGCGGCGATCTACCATTTTGCCCGCGCGGCGGACGACATCGCCGACGAGGGCAACGACTCCGATACTGAACGACTGCAACGGCTGGACGATTTCCGCGCCGAGCTGAACCGCATCGCGCGGGGCGATGTGCCGCTGTCACCGCTGTTCAAGCGTCTGGCCACCGAAATCAGGGCGCACCAACTGCCCATGCAGCCCTTCCACGACCTGCTCGATGCGTTTTCCCAGGATGTGGCGAAGAAACGCTACGCCGATTTCGACGAGCTGCTCGCCTACTGCCGCCGCTCGGCCAACCCGGTCGGCAATCTGCTATTGCACCTGTACGGCGAAGCGACCGGGGTCAACTTGAGATACAGCGATGCCATCTGCACTTCGCTCCAGCTCATCAACTTTTGGCAGGACGTGGCAAAGGATTGGGCCATCGGACGGGTCTATCTGCCGCAGGACGACCTGGCCCGTTTCAATGTGGCCGAAACACAGATCGCAGAAGCGTGTTGCAACCCACACTGGCGCGAACTGATGCAGTTCGAGGTGACGCGGGCGCGCCAATTGATGCTGGCCGGCAAGCCGCTGGGCAGCATCCTGACTGGCCGCATCGGGCTGGAGATGCGCCTGATCATCCAGGGCGGCTTGCGCATTCTGGATAAAATCGAAGCCGCCGATTACGACGTGTTCACCCGGCGCCCGGTCTTGCGTCCGTTCGACTGGGTTATCATGCTGACCAAATCCGCCCCCTTCTAAACACATATGGATCCGAACCAATACTGCGCAGACAAAGCCCGGCAAAGCGGTTCCAGCTTCACCGGCAGCTTTCGCTTCCTGCCGCCGGACAAACGCCGGGCGATGACCGCACTGTATGCGTTTTGCCGCGAGGTGGACGATGTGGTGGACGAATGCTCGGAAGCCGAAGTGGCGCGCACCACGTTGAACTGGTGGCGCGGCGAAGTTGCCGCGATTTACGGTGGCATCCCGCAACACCCGGTGTGTCAGGCGCTGGCGCCCGTCGTGCAGCAGTTCAACCTGCCGCAGGAACATTTGCTGGAAATCATCGACGGCATGGAGATGGATCTCGACCAGCCGCGCTATGCCGACTTCAAGTCGCTGCAACTGTACTGCTACCGCGTGGCCTCGGTGGTCGGCCAGCTTTCGGCGGAGATCTTCGGCTACCGCGACCGCGAGACATTGAAGTATGCGCACGATCTCGGCATCGCTTTTCAGCTCACCAACATCATCCGCGACGTGGGCGAGGACGCGCGGCGCAACCGCATCTATCTGCCCATGGACGAGATGCAGCAGTTCGGCGTGACTGCGGATGACATCCTGAATGCGCGCGAGACCGACAACTTCCGGAAACTGATGTCATACCAGATCGAACGCGCCCGACGCTATTACCGGCAGGCGTTCGACCACCTGCCCGCGGTGGATCGCAAGGCGCAGCGTGCCGGGCTCCTGATGGCCGCGGTCTATCAGGCCGTGCTGGACGAGGTGGAACGCAGCGGCTGCCATGTTTTGCGCGAGCGCGTGTCGCTGGGGCCGCTATACAAAGTGTGGCTGGTCATCCAGGCATGGTGGAGGAACTGAACGCCATACCCCCTCCCCAACCCTCCCCCGGAGGGAGCGGGGGCAACCGCGAAAAACAATCTCTGACTCTTGCCATCATCGGCGGCGGTTATGCCGGCATGGCGGCCGCGGTCGAACTTGCCGCCCAAGGCATCCCGGTCACGGTATTCGAAAGCGCGAAACAACTTGGCGGGCGTGCACGCGGGGTGCGCATTCCTAACCCGCCGGGGCAAGGAGAACACCCTGCTTCTCCCTCTTTCCAACTTTCCCCCGAAGGGGAAAAGGGCAACCGTCCCTTGACGGGGGAATATTTGACTCTGGACAACGGGCAACATCTGCTGCTGGGCTGCTACCGCGAGACCCTGCGCCTGATCGAACGGGTTGGCGGCAACATCAAAACAGACTTCCTGCGCCTGCCGTTGCAACTCGATCTGCACCGCCATCTCGAACTGCGCGCGCCGCGTCTGCCCGCCCCGTTCCATCTGCTGGTCGCGCTTGCCAGTGCGCGAGGCCTGACGAAGCGTGAACGCATTGCCGCCATGCGTTTCATGCTATCCCTGCGCGTTATGAAATTCCGTCTCCCGCAAGACATGACCGTGGCCGCATTGCTCGTGCAATACCGGCAGGATGCCGACCTGACCCTGAAACTGTGGGAACCGCTCACCCTCGCCGCGCTGAACACCCCGATCCACAAGGCCTCGGCCCAGGTGCTGCTCAACGTGCTGCGCGATGCGCTGAACAGGAAACGCGCCGACAGCGACATGCTCCTGCCGCGGATCGACCTCGGCGCGCTGTTCCCGCAGCGCGCCGCCGCATACGTCGCGCGGCATGGCGGAACGGTTCGCCTTTCCTGCGCCGTGGAGTCTGTTGTTGCACACCCCGAAGGGATAGCGCTTGCTACCGCGCAGGGCGTACAACGTTTCAGCCAGGTCATCTGCGCCGTCGCACCCGGTGTTGCCGCAAGACTGTTGGGCCCGTTGCCCGGGATGGACGCCACCGTGCACCAGATTGCCGCGCTGGAGCAGCAACCGATCTACACCGTGTATCTGCAATATCCCGCGCACGTCACCCTGCCCCACCCGATGATCGGCCTGCACCGGCGCTTCAGCCAGTGGCTGTTCGACAAAGGCAGGATCGCCGGGCAGAACGGCCTGCTGGCCGCCGTCATCAGCGCGGAAGGCGTCCATCAGCAATTGGCACAGGAAGAATTGGCGCAACGGGTCATCAGCGAACTGCGCGAGGAATTCGGGATCGCGCAGACGCCACACTGGTTCCAGGTCATCGCCGAAAAGCGCGCCACCTTCTGTTGCACACCCAACCTGCAACGTCCGCCGCCGCAAACACCGCTCCCCGGGCTGTGGCTGGCCGGAGACTATGTGGCAGGCGATTACCCCGCGACCCTGGAGGGGGCGGTCATCAGCGGCGTTGCGGCGGCGCGGCTTGCCCAAGACAGGTCAGGGCGCATGTGATAACTTGTGCGCCAGTCAAAACAGTGGAGGGGAATATGGACGAATTGGATGCCATCCAGACCAGTCTCGCCAGTTTTACGCAGCGCCTGGACGAGGTTGCGCAGAATCAGTTCGACGAGATTCGCAAATGTTCATTCTTTGATCCGATTCCCAGCGCGGCGCTGCAATCGATCGCCAGATCGACCTCGATCAAAACCTTCAAGCATGCGGAGAAGATCACCACGGAAGGCGACGAGATCAATGCCTTTTATGTGATCCTGTTCGGCAAGGCCAGCGTGCAGGTTCGCAATCAGGAAGTGGCCGTGCTGCATAGCGGGGAATGTATCGGCGAAGCCGCGTTCTTTGCGGCCGAGGCGACCTCGCGTTCGGCCACCGTGATTGCCGAGGGTGAAGTGATCGCCGCCGTGATCCGCAAAACGGACATCAAGTCGTTGGGCGGCGAAAACATGACTTATATGGACAAGGCCCTGATGAACGCCCTGTTCCGCAAATTGCAGCAGGCCAATCGCAAAATCGAGGAGTTGCTGCGCTGACTTCATGAGCATCGTTGCGGTATTCAACCAGAAAGGCGGGGTCGGCAAGACCACCACAGCGCTCAATTTGACTGCGGCATTGCGCCTTGGCGGCCGCGAGCCCCGCGCCATCGATCTCGATCCGCAGGCGCAATTCACTGCGATCGCCCGGATCGACACCCACTCCGGGGATGACACGCTGCTCTCGCTGTTCCAGCGGAACCGCCCCTTGCGCGACCTGCTGCGACCTTCCTCCTGCGGGTTTCCCCTGATTCCATCGCACACTGAACTGGCCAAGGTGGATGTCCTGTTCGGCAAAGGCTTTAATGTGGTGAACCGGCTACATACAGCCCTGCGCGGCGAGGGATTCGTCACCCACCCGAACGAACCGCTGGTCATGGATTGCAGCCCGATGATCGGCGTCCTGTCGCTGAATGCGATCTTCGCCTGCGACGGGCTGATTGTGCCGATCTCCGCTGACCATCTCTCGCTACAGGGTGCGCAACATATCGAGAAGACGCTGCGTGCGCTGGAGCCGGTGCTCAAGCGCCGCGTCAAACGGCGTTACCTCCTCACCCGTTTCGACCGGCGCCGGCGCATGTCCTGGGATGTGCTGGAACAGGCGCAGGCGCGTTTCGGCGAGGACGTCTGCCATACCTGCATCGCGGAAAACGTGAGCCTGGCGGAGAGCCCCGCCGTCAACCAGACGGTGTTCGACTATGCCCCCGACAGCCGCGGGGCGCGAGATTACGCGGCGCTGTTGCAGGAATTGCTGGAAAGCGGTTTCATCGAATGAATTTCATTTCGAGATCAGGGTAATGATCTCTTCCATCGACACCGCATGCTGCGCCGCGCCGCTTTCACGCATTCCGCACGACAACACCTCGCAGTGGTGGTACATCTGGCGCAATTTGCGTTCGGCCTCCGCCTGATCGTTTGCCCCGATCACCACACTGACAATGTGCTGCCCGTCACGCGTTCGAATCGAGAAATCGAATTTCTGCATCGCGGGCTAAACCGGAATCTTCACCGTGCGCGCGCGGCGGGCTTCGTACAGGCAGATGCCGGCGCTGACCGAGACATTTAGACTTTCCACGCTGCCCAGCATCGGGATGCGTGCCAGCTGATCGCAGGTCTCACGCGTCAGGCGGCGCATTCCCTCCCCCTCCGCGCCGAGCACCAGCGCCACGGCGCCGGTTTGTCGCGTCTCATGCAGGTTCGTCTCCGCCTCGCCGTCCATGCCGATGACCCAGATGTCGCGTTCCTTCAACTCACGCAGGGTGCGCGCCAGATTGGTGACCGTGATATAGGGCACGGTCTGCGCCGCGCCACAGGCGACTTTCTCCACCGTGGCATTGACGCCCACCGCGCGATCCTTCGGCGCGATCACCGCATGCACCCCGAACGCGTCGGCACTGCGCAGGCAGGCGCCCAGATTGTGCGGATCCTGCACCCCGTCCAGCACCAGCAGCAGCGCCGGTTCGGTCAATGTGTCCAGCACATCGTCGAGGTGCTGCACTTTTTGCGCCGCATTCACGCGCGCCGCGACCCCCTGATGACGCGCATTGCCAGCCATGCCATCCAGCCGTTTCCCGTCCACCTGAATGATGCGTACCCCGTTGCTCTCGGCGAGTTTGAGCAGGTCGCGCGCGCGCGGGTCGCGCCGCTGCGGATCGACATACAATTCCAGCACGCTATCCGCGTTCTGGCGCAGGCGGGCCGTGACGGCATGGAAGCCGTGGATGATGCGCGCTTCAGCCATGACGCTTCCCCGCCTTGCCGGATTTGCCGCCCGTCCCGGTTTTCTTCGCTGCCGCCCGTCCCCAGGCCCCCACATCCGGCGCATCTTCGCTCGGCGCGCTTTCCAGCACAAAATCGATCTTGGTGCTTTCCATATCGACCCGCACCACCTTCACCCGCACGCGGTCGCCGAGACGGTAGCGCTTGCCCGTTCTCTCCCCCAGCATCTGATGCTTGGCCGGATCGAAATGGTAATAGTCGGCGCCCAGTTCGGACACGTGCACCAGTCCTTCCACATACAGATCGTCCAGCGACACGAACAGGCCAAAGCCGGTCACGGACGAAATCGTACCGTCAAACACGCTGCCCAGATGATCGCGCATGAAGAAGCATTTGAGCCACGCCTCGACATCCCGCGTCGCATCGTCGGCACGGCGCTCGGTCATCGAACAATGCACCCCAAGTTCCGTCCACTTGAGTTTCGGCTTGTACTGTTTTCCGGCCAGCACGGCCTTGATGGCGCGGTGCACCAGCAAGTCGGGATAGCGGCGGATGGGCGAGGTAAAGTGCGCATAGGCTTCGTAACCGAGACCGAAGTGCCCCAGATTTTCCGGGGCATACACGGCTTGGCGCAGGGAGCGCAGCATCACGGTCTGCAGCAGGCCGTAATCGGGACGCCCCTTGATCTGCTTGAGCAACTTGGAATAGTCGCCCGCCTGCGGATCGTCGCCGCCGCCCAATTGCAAACCGAACTCCTTGAAGAACTCGCGCAGCGCTTCCAGCTTCTCCGGGGTCGGTCCCTGATGGACTCGATACAGCACCGGATGCTCGTGCTCTTTCAAAAAGGCTGCCGCACACACATTGGCCGCCAGCATGCATTCCTCGATCAGCTTGTGCGCGTCGTTGCGCACCACCGGCACGATCTTCTCGATCTTGCCCTGGTCGTTGAAGATCATCTGCGTCTCCACCGTCTCGAAATCGATGGCACCGCGCTTCTCGCGCGCCTGGAGCAGGGTCTGGAACAGCTGGTACAGATGGTTGATGTGTGGCAGCACAGCCGCATACTGGCGTGCAGTCTCGCCCTGCGGGTTGGCCAGCATGTCGGCCACCTGGGTGTAGGTCAGGCGCGCATGGGAGAACATCACCGAAGGGTAAAAACGATGTTGCAGGATTTCGCCGGCGGCGGAGATCTCCATGTCGCACACCATGCACAGGCGCTCGACATTCGGATTCAGGGAACACAGCCCGTTGGAAAGCTCTTCCGGCAGCATCGGAATCACCCGGCGCGGGAAATACACCGAGTTGCCGCGAGCGATCGCTTCCCGGTCCAGCGCATCGCCCGGCTGCACATAGGCACTGACATCGGCGATCGCCACCACCAGCCGGTAACCTTGGCCACTGGGTTCACAATACACCGCATCGTCGAAATCGCGCGCCGTTTCGCCGTCGATGGTCACCAGCGGCAAATGCGCCACGCTTTCGCGTCCGGCGTAGTCGGCTGCTCTCACCTCAGGAGAGAAGGATTCCGCCAGCCGTTTCGTTTCCGGCGGAAATTCGTTCGGCAGATCGTGCTTGCGCAGGGCGATTTCGATTTCCATGCCGGGGTCGGCGTAATTTCCCAGCACCTCGACGATGCGGCCGATCGGTTGTGCGTGCCTGGAGGGCTGCTGCAGAATTTCCAGAATCACCACCTGCCCCGCCTTCGCCCCGCCGTGCTGTCCTGCCGCCACCAGGAAATCCTGGCTGATGCGGCGATTCTCCGCCACCACGAACTGGATACCGTGCTCCTCGTAGAGCCGGCCGACCACGCGCGTATTGGCATGTTCCAGCACCTCGACGATCTTGGCTTCGCGCCGGCCGCGCCGGTCTTCTCCGGCCACCCGCGCCATCACCGTATCGCCGTGCAGCACGTTGTGCATCTCCTTCTCGCTCAGCACGAGATCGCCGCTACCGTCGTCCGGGATCAGGAAGCCGAACCCGTCCGGATGGCCCTGGACCTTGCCCTTGACCAAGTCCAGCTTGTCCACCACGCAGAGCGCGCGCTTGCGGTTGCGCATGATCTGCCCGTCGCGTTCCATCGCGCGCAGGCGGCGGGAGAACAATTCCTCCTCGTGCGGCTCGATCTGGAGCAAGGCACACAATGCCTCCTGCTCCACCGGTACGCCCTGCTCGGTCAGCACCTGCAACACAAATTCGCGGCTGGGCAAGGGCTGTTCGTATTGTTCGCGTTCACGCGCCAGAAACGGGTCGAGCTCGCGGATATTTTTTTTCTTTTTCGTCATTGACACAAAATCCTATAACAATTAAAGTGCGCACCCTTGAAGCATTGCCCAGATGGCGGAATTGGTAGACGCGCACGGTTCAGGTCCGTGTGCCGCAAGGTGTGGAGGTTCGAGTCCTCTTCTGGGCACCACTAATACAATCGTAACTAACTGAAAAGCCGACATGTAACTGATTTGTCGGCTTTTTTGTTTCCACTCTACTCCACTCTTTTTGCATTGTTTCCACTCTATTGGGTATCCTGTTACAGGATTTTTACAGGATGGCATCAATCAGAAAAGCTGGAAAATCCTGGGAGGTTTTCGTTACCCAAAATGGGGGGCGCAAATCCGCAACTTTTCCCACCAAAATTGAAGCTCAAAACTGGGGTGCCGCCACTGAGTCTGACATCATAGCAGGAAAGGTGTCTGGCATCCCCGACAAGACGTTTGGATATCTTCTTGGCAAGTATGCAAAAGAGGTTTTACCGAACAAGCGGGGATCTCGATGGGTGACCTCCCCACGGTTTTTCGTCTTCCAAGGGACGGGTTTTGGTCGGGGCGTTATCCCAGCAGTTGCCCTTGCGATGTTGAATTGCACCCGAATCTGACCCACCTAGGTCAGTAATATGCATCCAAATTTGACCCACGTTAGATACTGTCCCGCTCATTTTTTGAGCGGGAGCGCGTATTCAAACGTTTTGGCTACTCCCTCATGGCCGTTCAGACAAAGGCGTACTGCTGCGCCATATCGAGCGCATGAACGGGCTGTCATGGCAACAAGCGCCCCGTCTGGTGGAGCAATCCCCAGGCATTGGAAGCTCGCCAAACGCTTGCCACGAGCGGTGCTGACAAACGGTCAGGCCCAGGTAAATTCACCCCGCAATCGGCAGCTCTTCCCATTCACTGGTATAGCCCGGTGACTTTCTCTCTCGACGCATCGCCCAGCGCTGGCCAACCCCAATGGCCGCGATTGTCACACTGCCCTTCCCCATCTTCTGATTGATCTGGTCCATGATCTTCATTCTGGCTTCTGACTTGGCCTGATCCATGGGCTGATCGAACAGGTCAGCCTGAACAGTATCCTTGCCCTGCAATCCCATGAGCAGCACACCAGACTTCTTGTAGCGAAAGCCCGGCTTGAACACCTGCTTTAGACCTGCCAATGCAGCACTGACGATCTTTGCAGTATCTGCACTGGGTCGGGATAGCGGCACGACCAGCGAGCGATGGTACTGAGCTTCGTTCTCCTTGAATGGGTTGGTTCGCACAAAGACACACAGGCTTGAAGCAACCGAGCCGTCCTTTCGCAGTTTCATGGCTGCCGCGGTGGCGAAGTAAGCTACAGACTCGGATAGGTCTTCAATGGAGGTCACAGGCTGCCCAAAGGAACGCGACACCATGATCTGCTGACGAGGAGTGCCCGCCTGTTCCAACTCGATGCATGGAATGCCGTTCAACTCCTTGACCGTGCGCTCGACCACAACCGAACACTGCTGACGGATGTACTCAGGATCGGCACGACGCAGAGCCTCCACCGTCTCGATGCCCATCACCGCCAGCTTGGAGCCAATCTGTCTCCCCACGCCCCATATCTCGCCAACAGCGATGCTCTTGAACAGTTTGGATTGCTGCGCCTCAGGCAGTCGACCAAAGTCGCACACGCCGTCACTGCCGGCGAACCCTTTCTTGGCGCAATGGTTGGCCAGCTTGGAAAGCGTCTTGGTATCTGCGATACCGACACACACTGGGATGCCTGTCTGCTTGCGCACGGCCCGTCGAATCTTCTGGCCATGTTCGACCAAGTATTCAGAGGCGAACCCTTCGAGTCCGAGGAAACACTCGTCGATGCTGTACACCTCTTGCTGTTCGCTGAACTCCGACAGGATGCTCATCACCCGAGCGGACATATCGCCATAGAGAGTGTAGTTGCTGGAGAGGGCAATGATGCCGTGTTGCTTGGCCAGTTTCTCCATCTTGAACCATGGCTCGCCCATCTTCACACCTAGGGCCTTCACCTCGTTAGATCTGGCGACAGCACAGCCATCATTGTTTGAGAGAACGACTACCGGCTTTCCTTCGAGTTTAGGATTAAAGACCCGCTCGCAGGACACATAGAAGTTGTTGCAGTCGACAAGGGCGATGGGCATGACATCAACGGCGGAACTGTTTGATGGTTGAGGTAACGACCCCCCAGATCTCCAGCTCCTGCCCTTCCTTGAATTCGGTGGTCTGGAAACGTGGGTTCGCGGGCTTCAAACAGATTGCTCCGTTCAGCATGCCCAGATACTTAACCGTGAATTCCCCATCTACCACCGCAACCACGATATCGCCAGGCTGCGCATTCAGCCCTTTGTCCACGACCATCAGATCGCCATCAAAGATCCCAGCACCTGTCATGCTGTTGCCACGGGCACGAACCAGAAAGGTCGAATTCTTGTTCGGGACCAAGTACTCATCCAGACTCAGGCGACGTTCGAGATAGTCATCTGCGGGCGAAGGGAAGCCCGCCGGGACCCGATTGCCGAACAGCGGCAACAGTACGGGCTGTAACCCTACAGTGGGCTCAATTACAGGAAATGGTGCAGTGGTGTTCATGGCAAACGTTGATGGATAACGTTTGCAGCATAGTAAAGAACGTTCGTTCTGTTGTCAATGAAGGGCCGGAGATTGGCCATGGACTAAACCGCTAGCGCGGTATGGGCGCCCAACCAACTTCTCCAATCGTTTCAGTTCGAACTCGCTCAGCGACATCAGGCCGCCCAATTTTCCACTTGCAACCCGTCGACTCGCACAAATTCGCGCTCATTGTTGGTAACCAGTATCCAACCCTCCGCTCTTGCATGAGCAGCCAGCCACAGATCGTTGTTACCGATCATTTCGCCACGTTGTTGCAACACGGCTCTGATCTGACCGTAATGCTCTCCGACCGCCGCATTCAGTTGCGCAATTTGCATCATTGATTCGAGCTGACTGATGACCGCCAATGCACGTTCACGGTTCTGGCTCTTTTCTGCGCCGAAACGAAGTTCACCCAAGGTAACCACCGACATCGCCAGCTCATCGGCCGTATGGTGCGCAAATCGATCACGCACGGCTGGCGGGTTGTGTTTGGCGATGTAAATGCAGATGTTCGTATCCAGCAAATACCGAACCGACATCAGAGGCTCTCCCTTTCCTGAGGCAGGGAGTCATCACGTCCTTTCGACATGAAATCTTCAGGAAGCTGGCTTAGGGCAGAAAAGATATCCAATGCATTTCGCTGGCGCTCGCGCAGAATGACTTCATCCCCCCGACGGAATATCTCAACCTGATCGGCTGAAAAGCGAAACTCTTTCGGCAAACGAACGGCTTGGCTGTTACCGGATTGGAATACGCGCGCCAAGGTCATTTGGGTCACCTTTAGTCAATGGATATACGTAAAGTATATACGCCCTGAAATTCCCCTGCAACCCCCGCCACACCATCATTCACCATACTCATTATTGCCGGCGCTCCCGCGACCGGCAGATCAAAAACTAATACGCGCGGACAAGGGAGACATCAGCACTCGTGACCGCTCATTTCGCTCGCCACCCGAAATCGGTCACGAGTTAGCGAAACAGCCGGTCACGATAGACCGAAATCACCGGTCACGACTTAGCGAAATGACCGGTCACGATGCTCCGAAATACGCAAACTCCGCCTTGTATTGCGCCTCAAACCCATCCGCAGTCGCCAGCGGATTCTTGACGTTCTCCTGCTTCAACGCCTCCAGCAGGGCGGCCTCGCTCATCTTGCGGGCGTTCAGGTTCAGCATCACCCCCTGTGGGGCGACTGACAGATGCACGGAGCCATCCCACAGGATGGGCAAATATTTGGGTGTTCATTCATATACTGAATCGCCCTCTCCAATATCAACCTGTCCTGAACATCCTTCTCTCGTACGGTTTGTTTTGTCAATAGTAGGGCTTCAAGCGATACGGTCCGGATTTGCATGCCATCAACATCAATGATCTCTTGATATTTCAGCAGTGAGTCGTACGTTTGCCCTGCCGCATTGAACAACAAATCAACAACGATTTCATCCCCGACCCTGATAGTGCCACCCTGCTGAAACCATGACACATCAATTTCGGCAGCAACTTTCTCCGGTAGCACGAGAAGGGCTTTTTTTATTTTCTCCCCAACCTCGATCGTCGCCGGAACAAGAAGATCAATGTCGGTTGTTGCTCTCTCATAGCCGTGAGCAAACAATGCATAACCGCCGATCAACAGATAATCCACGCCGTTGTCATTCAGCGATTTGGCGAGCATCTTCAAATCGGCAAGCGTGGCCGGTCTGGCGGTATCACTCATCGGGAGGATGGCACATCCATTGGTTCATGCGATCGCGCCGAACGCTTCAGCGACAGCTGCGCCATATGGATAGCAAGACAGTCATCCTGGTGGGCATTCGCATCGGCGTGGGTTTTGAATCGGTACACACCCTTGGGTATATATCCAACCCTTCCAGCGGGGAAAAATGACTGCAAAGATTCATTGAACGCGCATCCGCGCTTCAGCCTATCTTCCGAAGCCACCCCAAGAACTGGCTCACTCGATCTCCCAAGAACTTTCATCAGATCACTCCACTCTGAAATTGCGGCGATCACGCTTGCTTCCTAGCCGTTCGCGTACAAGACACTCACTGACGCGCCCTGGCGGGCTTGTTTCCTAAACGTAACCCGGCGCTATCGCTTCAATTACCGGGTTACTAGCGCGGAAGCTTCGCTTCCTTACTTACTCAACCGCGCCACGCCCCTCGGTACGTTGCTTCAGCATGGTGGCTTCCTCGCGAGCGTCGAAAGTCTGAGGGTCGGCATCCAGCCCTACCCCATATTGCTTCGCCAGTTCCGCCTGGAAGTGTTCCTTGAAACCTTCCTCAGTCGCCAGCGGATTCTTGACGTTCTCCTGCTTCAACGCCTCCAGCAGGGCGGCCTCGCTCATCTTGCGGGCTTCCAGGTTCGTGCGCAGGCGGGCGGCATACTGGCGCCAGCCTTGTTTGGCTTCGCGCTCTTCCTTCAGCGCGCCTTCGACGCGATTGAGCGCACCCACAATAGCGAGTGCAGTGTTGTGTGAGTAGGCTGCATCTGCACGTGCACGCTGCGCTTCCCCTTCAGCTGCAATCTCGGCAGTCTTGTCACCGCCGCCGAGCAGCTTGCCCATCACCAGACCGGTCAACAATTGATTACTCATATTCCCTCCTTTATGTAAGCATGTAAGCAGACATCGTCTGCGCGCTAGTAACCCGGACTTTGAAGCGTGAGCGCCGGGTTACGGTTAGCAGTAAGCACCTGAGGTGCGCGCTAGTAACTCAAAGTCATTTTGCACTGAGTTACGGTTTAGTGTTCATGAGCCATGAGTCAGGAAGAGATCAGCCACCACTAACCGCAGCACCTCGAGCCCCAGCCGAAGTTGCATTGTTTGCGCGGCCACTGATCGCATCAAGCATCTCACTATGGCGCTTAGCTTCGGCTTCTGATCTTGCTGCGCCATCCCTGCGCTGCCGACTCTTCTGCATCGCGCCGCCCATGATATCCCGTCCCGCAGCCGTCCCACCCGTCGCCACGGCCGTGAAATTCTCACCTGCACGGTTACCCGCACTTGAGCTCTGCGTGTGGGATCCGAGCCACTGCAGGGCGGTGTCCGGGATCAAGTGTATCAGATTGACCGACAGGTTCACGATCATCACCGAGGTGGTAAAGAACACTCCGACCGCAACAACAATCCCCACCAGGTCGAAGATATTGGAGATCGTGCTCGCATCATGCATCGCCAGCGCGAACGTGGAGAAGAAGAATTTCCCCATCACTTCCATCACGATGATCGATAACACGAATCCGATCACCATAAAGATCGGCCGCAGGAATACCTGCAACAGGAAGAGGTAGGTTGAAACTGGTGGGTCGGGCGAGATTCGAACTCGCGACCAACGGATTAAAAGCCGAAGCCGCCGATTGCTTAATTATTATTTATCAATGCTTTGCATCATCCGCAATGTTTGCTTGGCAGCTACAAAAAGCTTACTAGCACTAGAATTTTCGTTAAAACAAATACGTTTTGGCTACGCCCACGCAGTCTTGCTGCGCAAGTCTGCACCGACTTTGCACACGAGCAACGCTGGTGTGACGGTTAAAAATCCCTCAGTCTGGTTTATTCAGTATGAGACCGTGCCTCACAATTGCACAGCATTTGTGCGCTTCTCGGATCAGTTCAATGCCGCTTGCACCGCATCTGGTGCGCGCTTGATGACGTTCAGCAACACCAACGAGGCCCCCTGCGGTGAACGATCTCCACGCTCCCAATGGCGCAAGGTCGCAACAGAAAACCCAAACCGTGCGGCGAATTGTTCTTGCGTCATGCCCATACGGCGACGCAATGCAGAAACATCCACCTCTTCCGGCGTGTAAGTTTTCACGGCGACCTTCGCACCTTTCGCATGCGAAATCGCTTCATTCAATCCACGCGCGATACTGTCAAAAGCTTTTCCCATAACTCACCTCTCAATCCAGGTTGCCACCAATACATCGACCAACTTCGCCAATCCGTTGCGGTCGGCCTTGCTTAAATTCGCCTGCTCGTTCTTGGCGAACAATGCCAGCAGATAAAGCGGCATCAATTCGCTGTGGTAGTAGTAGATCACCCGCACCCCGCCGCTTTTACCGCGGCCACCTCTACCCCAGCGTATTTTGCGAATACCGCCCGCACCTTCGATTAGATCACCTGACTTCGGATGTGCGGCCAGATAACTCACAATGTCCTGACGCTCCTCGACGGTCATCAGCTTTTCCGCTTGGCGAATATATTCCGGCACTTCGGCAATCGTAATCACGGGAGCATTCTAATCCATTGGATTAGTTTTAGCGAATTGAAATTGGGACGGTGTGCACGCGCTTTATCATTTAACGCCATTCAACTTGTAGTACCTTTTCAAGGATTCGGTGAGCCCATCCTTAAGCTGCCGCGTGCTCTCAAATCGCAATTGCTGCCAGCTCTTAAGATTGAAGCCGACATCTTTCTCCAACTCTTCGCCACGTGCCTTCTTGTCGGCGATGAGGATGAAATTATCCTGCTCCAATCCTTTGCCACGATTTATACCCATCAGATAGCCGATCTCGTGATAGACGTTGCGGTTACCAAAGGTCAGATCGGCAATCAACAAGCCGGAACCTTCGATCACCTTGAGGATTTCGTCGTCGATGGTGTAAAAGCTCAAGAATACCAAGACAGGCTTAAAGTCTCGCTGGAAGCCAGGCGCAATGGTGGAAAGCTATGCTCACCTTGCATCAGACCATCTTGCAGCGGCTGCGGCTCGGTTGGATTCTGTGATGATTGGCTACGATTCGGCTACGATCGCCAACAAAGAATAAAGCCCCGTATTTCTACAGGGCTTCATTTGAATGGTGCCGCTTGTCGGATTCGAACTGACGACCTACCGCTTACAAGGCGGTTGCTCTACCAACTGAGCTAAAGCGGCTAGGTTGAAACTGGTGGGTCGGGCGAGATTCGAACTCGCGACCAACGGATTAAAAGTCCGCTGCTCTACCGGCTGAGCTACCGACCCCAAAAAGAGCGCGCATTATACGGATTAAGGCCGGGGTGTCAAACCGGCGGACGCCATTCAACCCTCGCAATACCGCGTGGGATCGGGGATTCCAGCCGCTGCGAATCCTTCACGGCGCAGGCGACAGGAATCGCAGCGACCGCAGGCAAGCCCCTGTTCGGTCGCCTGGTAACAGGAGACCGTTTGCGCATAATCGACCCCCAGTTGCATCCCTTGCCGGATGATTTCTGCTTTGCTCAATTCGAGCAGCGGCGCATGCAGGGTGAGCCGCCTGCCTTCGACAGCCGCCTTGGTGGCCAGATTCGCCATGTGCTCGAAAGCCTGCACGAATTCGGGACGGCAATCGGGATAACCGGAGTAGTCCACGGCGTTGACC
Source organism: Ferrigenium sp. UT5 (assembly GCF_045866295.1). NCBI lineage: Bacteria > Pseudomonadati > Pseudomonadota > Betaproteobacteria > Nitrosomonadales > Gallionellaceae > Ferrigenium > Ferrigenium sp. UT5. The sequence goes on along the minus strand of NZ_BAAFRY010000015.1, from coordinate 33,885 downwards.
CCGATGAAGATGTCCTGCGCCTGCAACACTTCGGCCCAGGCCAGCGCCAGCGACAGCATGATGGTGTTGCGTGCGGGCACATAGGTGAGCGGGATGCCGGCGCTGGCCTGTTCCGGCACCGCAATATTGGCGTCGGTCAGCGCCGACCCGCCAAAAGCGGTCAGATCGACCCGAATCACCCGGTGCTGATGGGCGCCGAGCACTCTGGCGACGCGCTGTGCCGCCGCCAGCTCGGCATGATGGCGTTGCCCGTAGTCCACGCTCAGGGCGTGGCACTGAAACCCCTGTTCCCGCGCCATGGCCAACACCGTGGCCGAATCCAGACCGCCCGACAGCAATACGACTGCGCGTTTCATCGCCCGGCCTCGTTGCCCCACAGCAGTTTGTGCAACTGCAACTGAAAACGCACCGGCAAACGATCGCGCAGGATCCATTCCGCCAGTTCCCGGGCGGCAAGCTGGCCCTGTGCCGGCGAGAAAAGAACCCCGCACCGTTCGGCTAATCCGCGTTCCAGCAGAACCTGTTTGGCCCAGCGATAATCGGGCTCGTCACACAGCACGAACTTGATCTCGTCCTGCGGCTTGAGAGAGTCCAGATTCGACCAGAGATTTTTGTCGGCTTCGCCGGAAGCGGGTGTTTTGATGTCGAGCACGAGCATCACCCGCTCATCCACCGCCGAGATGTCGAGCATGCCGCCAGTTTCCAGCGAAACGGCGTAACCCGCATCGCACAAGGCGCGCAACAACGGCAGGCTGTTCTTTTGCGCCAACGGCTCGCCCCCGGTCACCGTTACGTGGCGCGGCGCATACTGTCCAACCGCCGCCATGATTTCCGCCAGCGCCATGCTTTGTCCGCCGGTGAACGCGTAGGCCGTGTCACAGTAGGTGCAACGCAAAGGGCAGCCAGTCAGGCGCACGAACACGGTCGGCAATCCGGCGCGGCTGGTTTCACCCTGCAGGGAATAAAAGATTTCGCTGACACGCAGCGTGACGGCAACGGACTGATTCATGGACTACGGAGAAAATTATTTGATCGTCGCCAGGCGCTTCTTGGCCTTGTCGGAAGCATCGCTACCCGGGAAACGGGCGATCAGTTGCTTGAATGTTTTTTGCGCATTGGCCTTCTGTTTTAGCAACAACTGGCTTTCCGCAAGATTCAACATGGATTCCGGCGCGCGCGGATGGTCATCGTGTTTGTCCAGCAGAAAACGATAAGCAGCCACCGCATTCGCATAGTCCCTGCTCAGGAAATGGGCGTTGCCCATCCAGTAATACACATTGGCTTCGTGCATCGACTGCGGATATTGCCGGAGAAAATCGCTGAAGGCACGGGCTGCTTCCGGGTATTTCTCGGCGCGATAGATACCGTAAGCGGTCTCGAATGCGCGATTCTCGCCCATCGGATCACTGCCCCCGGCCGAATCCTGCGTCACGCGCGCAACGTTGCCCGTTGTTCCGGCCTCCAGCGGACGCAAACGAGAATCCAGATCGGTATAGAAGTTCTTTTGCCGTTTTTCGCCCTCTTGCAGCGCGTGTCCAATCTCCTCAAACTCGCCGCGTTGCTTACGGAGTTCAGTCGCCTGCATCTCCAGTTGCATTTGTAAATCGAGGATGGAACGCACGGACAGCTTGTTCTGTAGCTCCGCTTCAGCCAGTTGTTGCTCCAGTTTGATGACACGGGCTTCCAGTTGCTGAATCTGCTTGCGGGCATCGTCATCAGAAAACAGCCCCGCAAAAGCGGGGCTGCTGACCAACAACAGCCCACCCAGCAAACAGGAGGCCGCCTTCAACATGGTTATTGCGCGTCGTAGTTGATGTCGGCGCGGCGATTCTGTGCCCAGCACGCTTCATTGTGGTCGGCGCAGCGCGGTTTTTCTTCGCCGTAGCTGACGGAATCTATCTGCATTGCATCAGCTCCGCCCAGCACCAATGCGCGTTTGGTATTTTCGGCGCGGCGCTGTCCCAAGGCCAGGTTGTATTCGCTGCTGCCGCGCTCATCCGCATTGCCTTCGACCTGAACGTGTACCGCCGGATGGGCCGCCAAATAACGGGCATGCATCAGGATGATTTCACGATCACCCGCTTGTACGGCATCAATGTCAAACGGGAAATACACGCTGCTCTTGCTCTTCAATGCGGCCAGTTCATCGGCAGCGGCTTGCGCGGCGGCGGCGGCTTGCGCATCGGTAGCCGCTTGCGCGGCGGCGGCAGCGGCTTGCGCGTCAGTTTGAGCACTGGACACGGAAGACTCCGGAGTCGTCACGGGGGCGGCCGTTTCTTCTTTGGGCTTGTTGCTGGCGCACGCCACCAGGAAATGGGTCAGAAAAATAGCCAGGATCAGTTTTTTCATTGCATTGACTCCTTGTTAATCGTTATTTCAGGTACGGGCCCCACATCGGTTCGCGAATATCCCCCCGCTGGGCCACCATTTTTTGCTTCACTCTGCCATCGCTTGAAACCGTCGCCAATATACCACGGCCCATGACTTCTGTCGCAAACAGGATCATTTTGCCATTGGGGGCAAAACTGGGTTTCTTTTCCCATCCGCCCGCGGTCAGAATCTGGGCCTGGCCGCTTTCAAAATCCTGTACTGCAACATAGAACACGCCCTCCTTATATAACGAGAACACAAAGCCACGTCCATCCGGAGACGGACGCGGCGAAAAAGCGCTACCACTCTCGAAAGTGAGACGTTGTATGCGTTCATCTTTAAGGGACAGCCGGTATATCTGCGGATTTCCGCCCCGGTCTGACGTGAACAGCAAGCTTTGCCCATCTATCGAAAAGACCGGCTCGGTATCGATTGCATATCCCTGGGTAAGCTGACGCACTCCCCGTCCGCGGAGTTCGGTTAAATACAGGTTCGAGCTGCCATCGCGCGTCAGCACCAGCGCCAATTGCTTGCCGTCGGGCGACCAGACCGGTGCGCTGTTGCTGCCGGGAAAATCGGCAATCAAGCGCCGCTGGGCCGAATCGAGCGCCTGCACATACACCATCGCGCGTTGCCGCTCGAAGCTGACATAGGCAATCTGCTTCCCGTCAGGCGACCAGGCCGGAGACATGATGGGTTCTTTCGAAGTCAGCAGGGATTGTTCGCCATAACCGTCGCTGTCCGCCACCACCAGCCGATAGCTGCCCTGATCGCGATTGACATACACGATGCGCGTGCCGAACACGCCCGGACTGCCGGTCAGCCGCTCATACACCCTATCCGCGATACGATGCGAAATCGCGCGCAGATGGGTTCTTTTTGCGGTCACCACCTGCGCCATCAGCTCCGCATTGCGCACCACATCGAACAGGCTGAATCTGACCGCCAACTGCTCGCCGTCCATCTCTTGAATGGTGCCGAGCAGCAGGGTTTCCACCCCCGCCCATTCCGCCACGCGCACTTCCGCAACGCGGTGCGGCAGCTTGCCGGCGGGATCAACCAGCTTGAACAGGCCGGTGCGGGACAGATCGTTGCCGATCACTTCCAGCAGACTCTGCGCGATCAGCGGGTCGCCTGCGAAGCGTACCAGCGACAGCGGCGTTTGATGCTCACCCGCCCCGGTGATCTCGATGCTCAACTCGGCACGCACCGGCGCTGCAATCAACAACAGGCATAACACTATCCAACGCAACATGAATCACTTCTCCTCGGGTCTGATGGTCAGGCGCAACTCGCGAAATTCTTTCTTCAGCAGCGGATCGGTCGGCAGCGGCAGGGGTTGCGCCTTGTAGATGGCGCGCTCGGTCGCTTCGTCGTAGGCCGGGTTGCCGCTGCTTTTGAGCAGCACCGCGTCCAGCACCGAACCGCCCGGCAACAGCGTCACTTTGAACACAACCTCCGCATTCGGCGACACATCGGGCGGCATCACGATGTTGTGGCGGATCTTGCCGCGGATCATGTCCTGATAACGCCCCACCTCGGCCGCCGTGGCGGCCCTCACTTCATCCCGCACCCGCGCCTGTTCTGCCTTCCTGCGCTGCTCGGCCTGTTCTTCCAGCCTGCGCTGCGCTTCGGCTTCCCTGCGGCGGTGAAGTTCCCTGGCACTCGGCTGGGGCGGCGTTTTCTTGACGACTTTCCGGTCGCGCAGTTCAATTTCAGCTTGTGGTGTCGGGGGCGGTGGCGACGCAGGCACCTCTTCCTGTTTAGGTGTGGCAACCTCTTCCTGTTTGGGAACCGCAACCGGTGCCGGTTCGTTCATGCTGACGGCTTCATCCAGCGGCAAACTCTGCCACAATTCGACGGAGAAGCTATCGGGTGCCCGGTTCTGCCAGTGCACGCCAAACATCAGCAGCAGCAAGAAACCGCCATGCACCGCCATCGCCAGCATGCCGGCGGCCAGCCGATTCGGTTCGCGATAGTGCAGCGCCCCGCTCATCTCGTGCGGGTGAGCAGACCGACTTTCTGGACGTTCTGCTGCTGCAACATATCCATCACATGGATGACTTCTTCGTAGCGGATCTTTTTGTCCGCCGAGATCACCACGGCCTGCTGCGGATTCTTCGCCAGCCGCTGTTTCAACAGGCCGGCCAGCTCATCCCGCGTGACCGGCTGTTCGGCGCCGCCCTGCGCGTGATCACGCAACACCAGCGTCGCATCTTTTTTGATCATCACCTCCAGCGGCGCCACCGACGGGGTCGCCGACTTGCCCACGCTGGGCAGATCGATCTGCCCCGGGTTCATCATCGGCGCGGTCACCATGAAGATGACAAGCAGCACCAGCATCACGTCGATGTAGGGCACCACGTTGATCTGGCTCATCAGCCGGTTGCGCGAGCGTCGCTGGGCCGGCATGCTCATTGTTCAGGGCTGACGTTGCAAAACATTGGAAAATTCCTCGATGAAGCTCTCGAAACGGGTGGCCAGGCGATCGATGTCGCGCGCGTAGCGGTTATAGGCCACCACCGCCGGAATCGCGGCGAACAAACCCATCGCAGTCGCCACCAGGGCTTCAGCGATACCCGGCGCGACCTGCGCCAGGGTCGCCTGCCCCACGCTGGACAGGCCGCGAAACGCGTTCATGATGCCCCATACCGTGCCCAGCAGACCGACATACGGACTGACCGAACCCACGGTCGCCAAAAAGGACAGATGCGACTCCAGTCGATCCATCTCGCGCTGGTAACGCGCGCGCATCGCGCGGCGCGTGCCCTCCATCAGCGCGGCGCTATCCACGCCATGCGTTTTCTTCAGCTTGACGTACTCGGCGAAGCCGGCGGCAAAGATATGCTCCAGCCCCCCCTGATTGTGGCGCATCTGGCTTGCCGCCTGCTGATACAGCGCGACCAGATTCGGATTGCTCCAGAAGGCATCCTCGAATTCGCGTGTCTGGCGGACTGCGGCGCGCACGGCAAACATTTTTAGAAAGATATACCACCAGGAAAACAGCGACACCCCCAGCAGCAAACCCATCACCAGCTGCACCGGCAGGCTGGCATTGGTCAGCAGATGCAGCAGCGACAAATCGCGGATCATGTCCATGCATTCAACTCCATTGTTTGCGCAAAAGTTCCGGCACGCTCACCGGCTTGAAACTGTCCACACTGACGCACACCAGATGCACCTCGCCCTCGGTCAACAACTCGTCGCTGCGCTGCACGGTTTGCAACAAAGTAACCCGGCTCCGCCCAATGGCCTTGATCTGCGCCGTCACCTCCAGCAGGTCGTCGAGCAGCGCCGGCCTCAGGTAATCCAGCTTGAGCGAGCGCACCACGAACACCACGCCCAGCGCTTTCATCAGCCCGGCATTGCTGTAGCCAAACGTGCGCAACCACTCCGTCCGTGCGCGCTCCATGAAGTTCACATAGCTGGCGTGATAGACCACACCGCCGGCGTCGGTGTCCTGAAAATACACCCGCACCGGCCAGGAAAATATCTTTTCGCGCTTATTCATCCCACAGTTCCCTGTGGTTGCCGTTGCGCGGCTGCACCAGCCCGAAATGTTCATAGGCGTTTGCCGTCGCCATGCGCCCGCGCGGCGTGCGCTGCAAGTAACCTTGCTGGATGAGGTAGGGTTCCAGCACATCCTCGATGGTGTCGCGCTCTTCGCCGATGGCGGCGGCAAGGTTGTCCACCCCGACGGGGCCACCCATGAATTTTTCGATTACGGTCTGCAACAGCTTCCGATCCATCACATCCAGCCCGCGCGCGTCTACATCCAGCATGGTCAGCGCGGCATCCGCCACTTCGCGCGTGGCATTGCCGTCGGCGCGCACATCGGCGTAATCGCGCACGCGGCGCAGCAGGCGGTTGGCGATGCGCGGCGTACCGCGCGAACGCTTGGCGATTTCCAGCGCGCCATCGGGCGAGATGGGCAGTTCGAGCAAACCGGACGAACGGGTGACGATGCGCTGCAATTCTTCCGGCGTGTAGAACTCCAGCCGTGCCACGATGCCGAAGCGGTCGCGCAGTGGATTGGTGAGCATGCCCGCGCGCGTGGTCGCACCGACCAATGTGAACGGCGGCAGGTCGATCTTCACCGAACGCGCGCCCGGCCCCTCGCCGATCATGATGTCGATCTGGTAATCCTCCAGCGCGGGGTACAAGATCTCTTCCACCACCGGCGACAGGCGGTGGATTTCGTCGATGAATAGCACGTCGTTCGGTTCAAGGTTGGTGAGCAAGGCGGCCAGATCGCCCGCGCGCTCCAGCACCGGGCCGGAGGTGTGGCGGATGTTCACGCCCATCTCGCGCGCGATGATCTGTGCCAGCGTGGTCTTGCCCAGACCGGGCGGGCCGAACAGCAGCACATGGTCGAGCGGTTCTTTGCGTTTCTTCGCGGCCTCGATGAAAATTTCCAGTTGCCCGCGAATCTTTTCCTGGCCGACATATTCATCGAGCTGCCTGGGGCGCAGCGCGCGCTCCAGTGCCTCCTCCTGCGCCGAGGCAGGGGCAGCGGAGATGATGCGCGGCGCGGCGCTGAGGTCGTCGTTGTGGATCATGCCTTGAATAATAACTTAAGCGGATTCATGACTTGGACAAAAGCTTGAGCGCCTGGCGGATGCCGCCCGAGACATCGGCATCCTTGGGCAACTGTTTCGCCGCCCAATCCGCTTCTTTTTCGTTATAGCCCAATGCCAGGAGTGCGTTCACAATATCGTTGCCGGACGAAGCGATAGCCGAACCGGATGCAGTTGCCACACCGCTCACGGCGAATTTACCTTGCAGTTCGAGCAGCAAACGCTCCGCCGTCTTCTTGCCCACGCCGGGTATCTTGGTCAGGCGCGAGGCATCCTTGTTCGCCACCGCGGCAGCCAGATCGCCGATGCTCAATCCGGACAACACCGACAGCGCCAGTTTGGGACCGACGCCGCTGATCTTCAACAACTGGCGGAACGCGATGCGCTCTTCCTGGGTGAGAAAACCGAACAGCAGATGCGCGTCCTCGCGCACGACAAGTTGCGTGTGCAAGGCCACCTTCTCGTTCAGCGCAGGCAGGTTGTAGAACGTGCTCATCGGCACATCCACTTCGTAGCCCACGCCCTGCACGTCCAGCAAAATCTGCGGCGGGTTCTTCTCCAGCAGCGTGCCGCTCAATCTTCCGATCATGGGTTTCCTTTGCTTAAAATCAACGCCAGCAACAGCAGCGTGCCGTGCACCAGCATCGCGGCGATGGTGAGCTTGATCGCGTTGGCCAGTTGTTGCGGTTGTGCGGCATGATGCAGCAATTCGCGGGCTGCCTTGATGCTCAGCGGCAACGCGAATAATGCCAATAGCGCCAACCCGGGCAACCAGCCAAGCAGCACGCTGACCACCAGCCAGACATAAGCCAGCGCCACGATCAGCGCGTAGCCCCAGCGCGCCTTGCTTACTTCCAGCCGGGCGACCCAGTGCAACTTGCCAGCGGCGCGATCGGCGGCGCGATCCGGGAACTGGTTGATGTATAAAAGGTTGGTCACCAGCAGGGCGTAGGATAGCCCCGCGATGAACGGCGCCGCATCGAAGCCTTTGCGCTGCACGAAGTCGGCGCCCACCGTGATCGCCAGGAATCCTGCTGCCACACACAGCTCACCCCAGCCACGACTGTTGAGACGGAACGGCGGCGCGGAATACGCCCAGCCAACGAACAGCCCTGCCAGTCCGACATACATCAGTTGCGCATCGGTGCGCGCCATCAGCCACACCCCGGCAGCGGCCACGCCCGCCATCAGGGCAAATCCGAAATTGCGCGTCTGCGCCATGGTCAGCACGCCGTTCTGGATGAAGCGGCTGCCGCCGGTGAACGGAAAAATACGCTCGGTGTTTTGCGCGTCAGTGCCATTCAGCGCATCGTAGTAATCGTTGAGCACATTCACCCCGGCATGCGCCAGCAAGGCAAAAAGAAACGTCACGAGCGCCAACAATGCTTCGAGGTCTTCACCGTCATGCCACGCGGTGGCCAGCCCAATCAGAAAGGCCATCAGACTGGCCGTCAGAAAAGCCGGTCGGGTCGCGGCGAAATAACGCGCCACAGGATTGGCGAACAATGCCAGCGTCGGTTCCCGCGTCATACCAGCCGCCCCCCCTTCATGCGAAAACTCCGGGTCGCCAATGCGCCCAGCCCCATGCCACCGTGCGCATGGCAAATGGCGCAGGCCAGCGCATCCGCCGCATCCGGACTGGGCGTACCGGACAGATTCAGCAAGCGCACCACCATCGCCTGCACCTGTTCCTTGTCGGCGTGGCCGTTGCCGACCACCGCCTGCTTGATCTGCAATGCCGTGTATTCCGCCACCGGCAGACCCGCCTGCACCGCCGCGCAGATCGCGGCCCCGCGCGCCTGACCGAGCAGCAGAGTCGATTGCGGGTTCACATTCACGAACACCTTCTCCACCGCCGCCAGTTCCGGCAGATGCTGCGCAATGACCTCGCCCAGTGCAGACAGAATGACTTTCAATCGTTCCGGCAACTCGCCCGCAGGCGTTTTGATGCAGCCGCTGGCGACGTAATGCAATTGCTGCCCCTGCTTGTCGATGACACCAAACCCGGTGATGCGCAGGCCGGGGTCGATTCCTAAAATCCGGGTATAAGAGGGGATGGGGAGTGGAAAAACTGGAACGGCCAAACCCTCGGTTTCGCTGTTACTCTTTCCCTTTCCCCCGTTACCCTTCTCCTGCTTCACTCTTCCAGCACCGCATTGGTATAGACCTGCTGCACATCGCCCACGTCTTCCAGCGCGTCCAGCAGCTTCTGCATCTTCACCGCGTCGTCGCCGGCGAGTTCCACGTCGGTTTCGGCCTTCATGGTGACTTCGGCCATCTCGGGTTTGAATCCGGCCGCCTCCAGGCGCTGCTTCACCGCCACGAAATCGCCAGGCGAGGTGATGACCTCGATGCTGCCGTCATCGTTGCTGACGATGTCTTCCGCACCCGCGTCCAGCGCCACTTCCATCAGCGCATTCTCGTCGGTGCCCGGCGCGAAGATCATCTGGCCGCAGTGCTTGAACAGGAAAGACACGGAACCGTCGGTGCCCAGGTTGCCGCCGTACTTGGTGAAGGCGTGGCGCACGTCGGCCACGGTGCGCGTCTTGTTGTCGGTCATGCAGTCCACGATCACCGCCGCGCCGTTGATGCCGTAGCCCTCATAGCGCAGTTCCAGGTAGTCCACGCCTTCCAGCTCGCCGGCGCCGCGCTTGATGGCGCGCTCGACGTTGTCTTTCGGCATGTTCTGGTCGTAGGCCTTTTCCATCGCCAGGCGCAAACGCGGATTGGTATCGGGATCGCTGCCGCCCAGCTTTGCCGCAACGGTGATCTCCTTGATGAGACGCGTGAAAATCTGGCCGCGTTTGGCATCCTGCCGCCCTTTGCGATGCTGGATATTCGCCCATTTACTGTGTCCTGCCATGATTCTTCCTCAAGCTGAATTTAACCGCGCGCATGTTACCACTGAGCGCGTTTTAGCCCAAAACGATGGCCCATCCGGGCTACACCCCCCTGCCCGGAATTCGGGAGTATAATGGCACCCACTGATTTCTTAACCACCGCAAGGAGTGAATCATGAAAGTTCAACATGCACTGATGCTGACCGCCGGCCTGATGCTGTCGGCTCCGGTTCTGGCCGATGATGGCATGGCCCTGCTGAAAAAGAACAACTGCGTCACCTGCCACCAAGCCGTGAAGAAGACGGTCGGTCCCGGCCTGAAGATGATCGCCGATAAATACGCCGGTGATGCCGGTGCCGCAGCCAGGCTGGAAGCGAAGGTGCGCAAAGGCGGTGCGGGCAGCTTTGGCAGCATGCCGATGCCCCCCCAGACCAAGCCCAGTGACGCGGAAATCAAGGCCATGGTCGCCGCGATCCTCGCCAGCAAGTAAGCGCTGCTGTACAGCAAAAAGGCCGGGTAAACCCCGGCCTTTTTGTTGCCTGCAAGATTGTCACTCCTTGCGCCGCATCCCCGCTCCGCCCTGCTCATGCAGCTTTTTCATGCTGGCAGTCACTTCATCCTTGCCGAGCTTGCCGTCCTTGTTTGCATCGATCTCGTCGAAGTGCGCAAACAGCATCGGCATCCCGATCTCTGCTTCTTCCTTGCTCAAGACACCGTCGTGGTTGATGTCCGTTGCGTCAAACCGGTCTTCAAAGCGCTGCCCGGCCTTTTTCCGATCACAACCCTGCATGCCCGGCAGTTCATCACGACTGATCTTGCCGTCGTGATTGGCATCCAGTTGCTGGAAGCGTTGCTCATGGAACGCGGCGAACTCTTTCTGGTCGAGAATGCCGTCGCTATTGGCGTCCATCTCGCTCATGCCCATGCCGGGATGCGCCCCGTGGTGTCCGTCGGGACAGGCAGAGGCCAGCGGGGCAAGGCAGAACAGACTGCCGGCCACAACCCAAAGGGGAAAAGTTTTCATCTGATGTGCTCCTGTATGAATAAGGGATATGCGCCGTATCGTGTAGCGGCCTGACCATGACAGGGAAAGCGGCACAAAGTTCAGGTACAGGGTGCGCAGGTTATAATCCGCCCCATTCTTTCCAGTCCCCTCCCATGAATATTTTTTACGAAGAAGACGGCGGTTTCAAGGTCGGCAACATCCTCGCCGACAACACCACTTCCCTGCAGGTCGAGAATACACACGGAAAACGCAGCAAGATCAAGGCCGCCAGCGTCATGTTGCGCTTCGAGCAGCCGGCACTCTCCGAATTCATGACGCAGGCGGAACAAGTGGCTGCCGGCATCGACCTGGATTTCCTGTGGGAGGCTTCGCCGGCGGACGAATTCAATTTCGATACGCTGGCGCAGGAGTACTTCGGCCATGCGCCGACTCCGGTCGAAGCGGCGGGCGCGCTGATCCGCCTGCATTCATCGCCCATGCACTTTTACAAGAAGGGCAAGGGGCGCTACAAGGCGGCACCGCCGGAAGCCCTCAAGGCGGCGCTCGCCAGCGCCGAGAAAAAACGCCTGCAAGCCGAATTGCAGGCGCGCTATACCGATGAATTGACGCACTTCAGCCTGCCGCCCGAGTTCCCCGAAAAATTGGCGATGCTGCTGTACAAACCGGATCGCAACACCCTGGAAGTCAAAGCGCTGGAAGCCGCCTGCGCCGCCACCCATCTGTCTGCCGCGCATCTGCTGGCGCACTGCGGCGCCTTGCCTTCCTCGCACGCTTACCACCTGAACAAGTTCCTGTTCGAGCACTTCCCGCGCGGCACCGACTTCCCCGGCGTGACGGTGGCGGAACATCCCGAACTGCCGCTGGCCAGCATCACCGCCTTCAGCATCGACGACGCCAGCACCACCGAGATCGACGACGCCTTCTCGGTGGAGAAGCTGGCTGACGGAAAATGGCGCATCGGCATCCATATCGCCGCGCCCACGCTGGGCATTGCGCCCGGCTCGGACATCGACGCCCTCGCCGCGCAGCGCATGTCCACCGTGTACATGCCGGGCGACAAGATCACCATGCTGCCGGACAACGTGGTACAGGCCTTCACGCTGTGCGCCGACAAGGTCTGCCCCGCGCTCTCCTTATATGTGGACGTGAACGACGCGCTGGAGATCGTCAACAGCACAAGCCGCATCGAGCGCCTGCACATCGCCGCCAATTTGCGCCACGACACGCTGGAGCCGCTGTTCAACGAAGCGACGCTGGCAGCGGGCAAGCTCGATTACCCCTATGCGCCCGAACTCAAATTGCTGTTCGATTTCGCCAACACGCTGGAAGCGGCACGCGGCAAGTCGGCCGACAACAGCCCCCAGATCGACTATACCTTCCACGTTGAGAACGACCGCGTAACGATCGGCCAGCGCCTGCGCGGTTCGCCCATCGACAAGGTGGTATCGGAACTGATGATTCTCGCCAACAGCACCTGGGGCAAGTTGCTGGACGAACAGGGTGTGGCCGGCATCTACCGCACCCAGAACAACGGCAAGGTGAAGATGAGCACGGTCGCCGCGCCGCATCAGGGCTTGGGCGTTGCGCATTACGCCTGGTCGAGTTCGCCGTTGCGGCGCTATGTCGATCTGGTCAACCAGCGCCAGATCATGAGCGTGCTGCGCGGCGAGCCACCCGCCTATGCAAAGAACGACACCGCGCTATTCGCCATCCTGCGCGACTTTGACGCGGCCTACACCGCCTACAGCGAATTCCAGCGCAACATGGAACGTTACTGGTGTTTGCGCTGGCTGTTGCAGGAAAAGGCTAAAGTGGAAGCACTCTCCCCAACCATCTCCCGCGATGCGGTCGGGGGTGCGAACGAACTGCAGCACGAACTTAGGCTCCCAGCCGTTGTGCTGCGCGAGAACCTGGTCAAGCTGGTCGATATCCCGCTGGTCGGACGCATTCCGTCCCTGCCGGACACGGCGCCCAACACCCGGGTGATGCTGGAAATCGGCACGATTGATCTGCTCGAACTGAATTTCGATGCGCGCCCCGCCGCGCCAGCGGAAGCCCCGGTGTGACAAAACGGGCCGCCATCGCGTTGCTGACACAGGAACGTTTGGCGTTCGCCATCGCCTGCTCGTTCCTGCTGCATGCCTTCGTCCTGTTCGGCATCACCTTCTCCCTGCCGGACGCGCGCAGTCTGGCGAAGAAATTGCAGCCGCTGGAGGTCACCCTGGTCAACAGCCAGTCGCGCACCAAACCTGACAAGGCCACCGCCTACGCGCAGCGCAGTCTGGATGGCGGCGGCAATACGCCCGATGAGGTCCGCGCCGGCACCCCGTTCCCGGTGCTCGGCAAGGACCCGAACTTCACGCCGGAACAGGCCGCACAGCGGACCAAGGCGCTGGAACGTGAAGTCAAACAATTGCTGGCCCGCAACAAGAGCGATTACCGGATCGAACCGCAGAAAGTCGCGCCGAAAAAGACCGACAGCACGCTCAGCGGGGAAGAACTGGTGCAACGTTCATTGGAGATCGCACGTCTCGAGGCCGAGATCAGCAAGAACATCTCGTTCTACGAGAAGCTGCCCAAGCGCAAGCGGATCGGCGCTCGCACGGAAGAATATCGCTACGCCCAGTACGTGGAAGACTGGCGCGCGAAAGTGGAGCAGATCGGCAACCTCAACTACCCTGAAGCCGCGCGGCGGCAGAAGGTTTTCGGCAGCCTGCTGCTGACCGTCAACATCCGCGCCGATGGCAGCGTGGAAAGCGTCGAGATCAACAAGTCTTCCGGCCAGCGCATCCTCGATGCGGCCGCGCAAAAAATCGTCCGCCTGGCCGCGCCCTACACCCCCTTCCCGCCCGACATCCGCAAGGAAACGGACATTCTGAGCATCACCCGCACCTGGACGTTCACCACCAACGACCGGCTTCAGGCGGAGTAAAAACCGCGCCAGCATCAAGCTGCCCAGTTGCTCCGGAAGAATCGTCTTGTTGAAATTCACTCCAGCGGGGCGCGCTGGAAATGCGCACCGCGCAGCCCAGAAACGATGCGCTGAATCTGCATGCAACGCCGCGATTCGCCCGCACACCGAAGCGGCAGAAGTTCTGCTTGCACCTACAGTTTCCCGTATTCGCCGGCGGCGACACGGTCGCGCCCGCCGCGCTTGGCCTGGTACAACGCGGCATCGACAGACTGGACCAGCGTCTCGGTCGAGCGCGTTTCGTCCGGCAGCACCGACACCACGCCGCAACTGATCGACACGAACTTGCTGTCCGTCGCATAGTGCGGCACTTTCAGGTCGGCCACCATCTGCCGCACCCGCTCGGCCATCCACAGCGCCCCGTCCGCATCGGTTTCGCCCAGCACCAGCATGAATTCCTCGCCGCCGTAGCGTGCCGCCAGATCGCTGGCGCGCGGGGCGGCGCGCGCGATCTGTTCGGCCACTTTCTTCAGGCAGTCGTCGCCCGCCTGGTGTCCGTATTTGTCGTTGAACAGCTTGAAGTAGTCGATGTCCAGCATCACCAGCGACAGGGGCTTGCCCATGCGCAGGCAGCGCCGCCATTCGCGCGACAGGAAATCGTCCAGCGCGCGGCGGTTGGCGATGCCGGTCAGGGCGTCGGTGGTCGAAAGCCGTTGCAGCTCGGCATTCGCCGCATCCAGTTTGCGCGTGACCTCGACCAGCTTGCGCTGCATCTCGACCAGTCGCTGCATGGCGCGCAGCTTGGCCTGGAACACGGTTTCACTCACCGGCTTGACCAGATAATCGTCGCCGCCGGACGCGATCCCCCGCGCCAGGTCCTCGTCGCTGTTCATCGCCGTCAGGAAAATGATGGCCGTCCACTCTTCCCCTTGTTCGGACTGGCGGATTTTGCGGGCGACCTCGAAGCCGTCGATGTCCGGCAGCCGCGCATCCAGCAACACGATGTCGGGATGTTCGTGGCGAAACAGGGTGAGTGCCTGCATCCCGGTTTCGGCCACCAGCGGATGTTCCACGCCCATGCCGGCAAGATAGCCGGTCAGCACCTTGACCGTGACTTTGCTGTCTTCCACCACCAGTATTTTGGGGCGGTATGCTGTGGCTTTCATTCTGTATTCCCGGAGCTTGAGGGTAATAGGGTTGCCCGCGCCAGACACAGGTCCTGCCAGGCTTTGGCTTTTTCGGCCGGGCTGCGCAACAGGTAGGCGGGGTGATAGGTGACCACCAGCGGCGTGCCGCGATAGTCGTGCACTGCACCGCGCAGGGAACCGAGCGCGGCATCGCGCCCGAGCAAGGCCGTCGCGGCGGTCCTGCCCAATGCCACGATGATTTTCGGCTGGACAAGTTCAATCTGCCGGTGCAGCCAGGGCAGGCACGCGGCGATCTCGTCCGCCTCCGGCGTGCGGTTGGCGGGCGGGCGGCATTTGACGACGTTGGCGATATACACGTCGTTGCCGCGCTTCAGCTTGAGCGCCAGCAGCATGTTGTCGAGCAGCTTGCCTGCCTGCCCGACGAAGGGTTCGCCCTGCGCATCCTCGTCCGCCCCCGGCCCTTCGCCGACGAACAGCCAGGCGGCCTTTTCGTCGCCCACGCCGAACACGGTCTGGGTGCAGCCGGCGCGCAACTTGCAGGCGGCGCATTCAGCCACTTGTTGTTTGAGTGCCACCCAGTCAGGGGCAATCTGCCGGACCGAAGTCCGAGCGGAAAATTCATCACTTTTCTCCTGTGGGTCGGGTTTCAACCCGACAGGTTCTGCTGATTGCAGGGACGCAACTCGGATTGAACCCTGCCCCACAAAAGGCCTATCGCGCCGTACCCATAGCGGATACAGGTTCAGTTCGCGCAGAATTTCATCGTCGCGGATATTCACAACAGACACCCCATCAACATCGCATCCTCGCGTCCATTCAGGGCCGGATAGTAATCGCGGCGCAAACCGATCTCGACAAATCCCTGCCGGCGGTACAGGGCAATCGCCGGCGTGTTGGACACGCGCACCTCGAGCACGGCACGCCGCATCCCGTGCCGCCGCGTCAGTATCAGCATCCCGCCCAGCAACCGCCCCCCCCAGCCCTGGCGCTGCCGGTCTGCCGCAACCGCGATGTCGAGCAACTCGGCTTCGTCCGGACCCAGCAGCATCACGGCGTAACCCAGCATGCCTTGTTCAGTCTCGGCCACCATGCATTGATAGCCGCTGCGCAGGGCATCGTCGAAATTGCCGCGCGTCCAGGGATGTGCGTGCACGGCACGCTCGATCGCGACCACCGCATCGAGATCGGTCGCGCGCATGTCGCGCAGGATCATCGTGCCGCCCGTTCGCGGGTGGTCAGCGCCACCTTGTCACGCAGATACAGCGGCAAAGCCTGCGCCGCATCCACGGCATTGCCGCGCGCGAATTCGACCGCCGCCAGTCGCGCCACGGCGCCGGCCTGCGGCACGGCCCGCGCATCCACACCCGAGAGATGCTTGCAGTAGCGTTGCGCCAACGCCCCGCTCTCTCCGACGGAGGGGCTGGAGGCGGAACTCTCCAGAAACCCGCTCCCCGCCCCAAACCATCCTTCGCCACCGACATCAGGCGCATCCCCGGCCGTGCACAGGCACGGCTCGACCACCGTCCTCAAGGCGCCATCGCGTTGCGCATAGGCAGCGAGATACAACTCCCCCATGCGCGCGTCCAGCGCCGCAATGATCTTGTCTTTACCCGAGGCTTCCGCCAGCGCCCGCAAGGTGCACACGCCAACGACCTTCAGGTTGGCGCCGAACGCCAGTCCCTGCGCCACCCCGCAGGCAATGCGCACCCCGGTGAACGAACCGGGGCCCTTGCCGAAGGCGATGCCGTCCATCTCCTGCACCGTGCGCCCCGCTTCCCGCAGCACGCCGTCCACCATGCCCAGCAAAATCTCGGAATGTTTCTGGCCGACCCGTTCGCAACGCCCGCTCACCGCACCATCCTGCCACAGCGCGACGGAACAGTATTCGGTGGAGGTTTCGATCGCGAGGATACGCATCAGTCGTCAGCCAGCAGCAGCACTACCGCCTGCGCCGCGATGCCTTCGCCGCGCCCGGTGTATCCGAGCTGTTCGGTGGTGGTCGCCTTGACATTGACCGCGTGTTTCTCGAGGTGCAGGTCGGCGGCGATGTGTTCCACCATCTGCGGGATGTGCGGCGCCATTTTCGGGGCTTGCGCGATGAGGGTGGCGTCCACGTTGCCGACGCGCCAGCCTGCCGCGCGCACGCGGTGCAGCACTTCGCGCAACAGGATGCGGCTGTCGATGCCCTTGTACTGCGCATCGGTATCGGCGAAGTGCCGGCCGATGTCGCCCAGCGCCGCCGCGCCCAGCAGCGCATCGCAGATCGCGTGCAGCAGGACGTCGGCATCGGAATGACCCAGCAATCCCTTCTCATGCGGAATGTCCACGCCGCCGATGATGAGCTTGCGGCCTGCCACCAGTGGGTGCACGTCGAAACCT
This sequence comes from Ferrigenium sp. UT5, assembly GCF_045866295.1. Classification (NCBI taxonomy): domain Bacteria; kingdom Pseudomonadati; phylum Pseudomonadota; class Betaproteobacteria; order Nitrosomonadales; family Gallionellaceae; genus Ferrigenium; species Ferrigenium sp. UT5. Next base: position 16,654 of record NZ_BAAFRY010000015.1, on the reverse strand, counting down.
TGTCCGATACGCATAAAACCTCTCCCCCGTCATTCCGGCGCAGGCCGGAATCCAGTCATAAAATAACGCCCCCGCGACGCGGGACAAAACCGGAAAGCATTTTTAATAAACGCGCCGGAATGACAGTTCATTTTTTATTACTTAGCAACAACTCCGCCAGCACGATGTCCTGCGGGTAAGTCACCTTGAAATTGCCGCTGTCGCCCGCCACCAGCTTGGGCTGCAGGCCCAGCGCCTCGACGGCGGAAGCCTCGTCGGTCACCGCGCGGCATTGCTGCAGCGCCTGCATCAGCAGACCGGCACGGAACATCTGCGGGGTCTGCGCCTGCCACAAGCCTTCGCGCGGCTCGGTGCAGGCGATGCGCTGCTGCGCGTCGGCACGCTTGAGGGTGTCGGCCACCGGCACGGCGAGGATGCCGCCCACGGGATCGTCGCGCAACTCGGCGAGCAGCCGGGCCAGGTGCGCCTGGGTGAGGCAAGGCCGCGCCGCATCGTGCACCAGCACCCAGTCGTCCGCCTCCAGTTCCGCGGCGAGCAGTCCGTTCGCCACGCTCTGTGCGCGCGTCGCGCCACCGCAGAACAGGGGCTGCAACTTGTCGCCGAAGCGCGCCCAGTCGAAAGTGCGGAACTGCGCATCATCGGGCGACAAAACGACGAACACGGTCGCGAGTTCGCCGCAGCCGCACAGGGTTTCGAGGGCATGGGCGAGCATCGGCTTGCCGGCCAGCGGCAGATATTGCTTGGGCAGTTCGTTCCGCATGCGCGCGCCGAAGCCGGCGGCGGGGACCAAAGCGTGGAATTCGGACATGGCGTTATTGTAAAGGAAAGCCGTTGGGCTGACTTATAATGCGCGCCCTTGCTTCAGGCTGTTTCCATGCTTTTTTCATCAAAACATTCGCGCCCCCGTTACACCCGTCTGGCCGGTTCCTCGGATGCATTGGCCCTGGCGCAATATGCGCCGCAGCATGCGCCGCTGGTCGTCATCGCCGCCAATGCGCTGGAAGCGCAGCGGCTGGTGGAAGAGATCCCCTTCTTCGCTCCGGCATTGCGCGTGCATCTTTTGCCGGACTGGGAAACGCTGCCCTACGACCATTTCTCGCCGCACCAGGATTTGATCTCGGAGCGGCTGGCGACCCTGCATCATATCCGCACCCAGGCCTTCGACATCGTCATCGTGCCCATCACCACGGCGCTGTATCCACTGCCGCCGGTGAGCTACATGGCGGCCTACACCTTCTTCCTGAAGAAAGGCGAGGCGCTGGCACTCGACGCCTTCCGCCAGCAGATGACGCTGGCCGGTTACACCCATGTGCAGCAGGTGCTGACGCCCGGCGAGTACTGCGTGCGCGGCGGTCTGATCGATTTGTTCCCCATGGGCAGCGCGCTGCCGTTCCGCATCGACCTGTTCGATGACGAGATCGAGACCATCGCCACCTTTGATGTGGACACCCAGCGCACGCTGTACCCGGTGCCGGAGATCCGCCTGCTGCCCGCGCGCGAATTCCCCATGGACGAGAAAGGCCAAGCCACCTTCCGCCAGCGCTTCCGCGAACGCTTCGAAGGCGACCCGTCCAGATCGCGCATCTACAAGGATGTGAGCAAAGGTATCGCCCCGGCCGGCATCGAGTACTACCTGCCGCTGTTCTTCGAGCAGACCGCGACCCTGTTCGACTACCTGCCCGCCAACGCCACCGTGTGCCTGCACCATGACGTGGATGGCGCCATCCGGCAGTTCTCGCAGGATGCCGCCTCGCGCTACAAGCTGCTGCGCGGCGACCCGCAGCATCCCTTGCTGGAACCCGGTGAACTGTTCATGGCTGGAGAACAGTTCTTCGTCCGGGCGAAAGAATTCGGCCGCATCGACATCGCCGCAGACGAGCGCAGTGCCTCGCTGACCCCCTGCCCTACCGCCGCCCTGCCCGACATCGCCGTCGATCGCCGCGCCGAGATACCCACGCAGAAGTTCGCCGACTTCCTGCGCGACTACAACGGACGCGCGCTGTTGCTGGCCGACAGCCTGGGCCGCCGCGAGATCATGTCCGGCTATCTGCTGGAATACGGACTGGAGCCGGTGGTGTGCGAAGACTATGCAACCTTCCTCGCCGGCAAAGAGAAGTTCATGCTCGGCGTTGCGACCGTCGGCAATGGCTTCGTGCTCACGGATGAAAACATCGCGCTGGTGACAGAAAGCGAACTCTATGCCACGCCGTCGCGCGCGCGCATCTCGCGCACGGCGAAGAAGAGCAACGTCGAAGGCATGCTGCGCGACCTGTCCGAGCTCAAGCCGGGCGACCCGGTGGTGCATGAACAGCACGGCATCGCACGCTACCGCGGGCTGGTCGATCTGGACATGGGCGACGGCGAGAACGAGTTTCTGCTGCTGGAATACGCCGACGAAGCCAAACTGTATGTGCCGGTGGCGCAACTGCATGTCATCAGCCGCTACAGCGGCGGCGCACCCGAGGCCGCCCCCCTGCACAAGCTGGGCAGCGGCGCGTGGGACAAGGCCAAACGCCGCGCCATGCAACAGGTGCGCGACACCGCCGCCGAGCTGCTCAACCTCTACGCCCAGCGCGCGTTGCGCAAAGGCCATGCGTTCAAGTTCAACTACCACGACTACGAAGCCTTCGCCGCCGGGTTCGGTTTCGAGGAGACCGCCGACCAGGCCGCCGCCATCGAAGCCGTCATCCTCGACCTGCAATCCGGCAAGCCGATGGATCGCCTGATCTGCGGCGACGTGGGCTTCGGCAAGACCGAGGTGGCGCTGCGCGCCGCCTTCATCGCCGCGATGGAAGGCAAGCAGGTGGCGGTGCTGGCCCCGACCACGCTGCTGGTCGAGCAGCACTTCCAGAACTTCTCCACGCGCTTCGCCGACTTCCCCATCAAGCTGGCCGAACTGTCGCGCTTCCGCTCCGCGAAGGAGACCACGCAGACGCTGAAAGACCTGGCGCAAGGCAGACTGGACATCGTCATCGGCACGCACAAGCTGATCCAGAAGGATGTGAAGTTCCACAATCTCGGCCTGGTCATCCTCGACGAGGAGCATCGCTTCGGCGTGCAACAGAAGGAACGGCTCAAGGCTTTAAGAGCAGAAGTGGATGTTTTGACTTTAACCGCAACGCCCATCCCGCGCACACTGGCGATGTCGCTGGAAGGCCTGCGCGATTTCTCGGTGATCGCCACCGCGCCGCAGCGCCGCCTGTCCATCAAGACCTTCGTCAGCAACTACAGCGCGGGCGTGATCCGCGAAGCCGTGCTGCGCGAGCTCAAGCGCGGCGGCCAGGTCTATTTCCTGCACAACGAAGTGGACACCATGCCCAACATGCTGGAGAAGCTGGAGACCCTGCTGCCCGAGGCGCGCATCCGCGTGGCGCACGGCCAGATGGGCGAGCGCGAACTGGAGGCAGTGATGCGCGACTTCCACCACCAGCGCTTCAATGTACTGCTGTGCTCCACGATTATTGAAACAGGCATCGACGTGCCGACCGCCAACACCATCATCATGAACCGCGCCGACCGCTTCGGCCTGGCGCAGTTGCACCAGTTGCGCGGCCGTGTCGGCCGCTCGCACCACCAGGCCTATGCCTATCTGCTGGTGGACAGCCTGGAAGGCTTGACCAGTCAGGCGAAGAAACGCCTCGAAGCGATCCAGGCGATGGAACAACTCGGCAGCGGTTTCTATCTCGCCATGCACGACCTGGAAATCCGCGGCGCGGGCGAAGTGCTGGGCGAGTCGCAGAGCGGAGAGATGCAGGAGATCGGTTTCAGCCTGTACAACGACATGCTCAACGCCGCGATCAAATCACTCAAGCAAGGCAAAGAGCCGGACATGGCGCATCCGCTGGGCGTCACCACCGAGATCAACCTGCACACGCCCGCATTGTTGCCTGCCGACTACTGCGGCGACATCCACCAGCGTCTCGTTATCTACAAACGTCTGGCGAGTTGCGACACCCAGGGAGAGATGGACGACATGCAGCAGGAACTCATCGACCGCTTCGGCCTGCTGCCCGAACCCGCCCAGACCCTGCTCGACAGCCACCGCCTGCGCATCCTCGCCAAGCCGCTCGGCATCAGCAAAGTGGATGCCTCCGCTGATTCCATCGTGATCCAGTTCGTCCCCGAACCGCCCATCGACCCGATGAAGATCATCACGATGATCCAGAGCAAACGGCACATCAAGATGGCGGGACAGGACAAGTTGCGCATCGAATTGAAGTATGGCGACCTGCACCAGCGGGTGCTGGCGATCAGAAATTTCTTCGGGGAATTGCAGTAGGTATTGCCGTCACTCTTGCGCAGGCGGGAATCCAGTTGGTTTAATCCCCACGATGCGCGAAACGATTGTGCATCGTTGCCGGCGGCATGGCGTTACCGAACAGGTTTGCTCAACGCAGGAAGTCGAACAGCGACAGCTGTGAAACCTTGGCAAAGGATTGTTGTGCCGCCTGCAGGTTGAGCTGTTGCTGGTTGAGCTGGCTGATGGCTTGCAGGTAGTCGGTGTCCTGAATCCTGGACAGGGTCTGCTTGTACTGCAGACCCAGGTCTTCGCCGGTGCTTTGCAGGGCATCCAGTTCACGCAAACGCCCACCCATGGTCGCCCGTACACTCAAGACCTTGTTCAGATCCTGGTCGAGCGCGCCGAGACTTTGCTGCAATCCTTGCTGGAAGACGGCGGTCGCCACCGGATCGCCGGCGGCGGGGGCGGCATTGAGCGAACCGATCAGACTGGATAAGGTGGCGAACATGCTCTGGTTGCTGCTGGGATTGATGTCGAAGGTGTCTCCGTTTGCCGGCGCACCCTGGACCTCGAACTGGATGCCGTTGAACGTGATGGCCTGCCCACTGGCGTAGGGCTGGCCGCTCAATACCGCCACCGGCGCGCCGCCGCTCACATCGGCCACATCATAGGTCGTCACCCCAGCCGCGACATTGAACGTCACCTGGTAGCGATTAGCCGTGTACTGGGTTGCATCCAGCACGCGGCCCTGGCTGATGATGCCGCTGCCGGCATTGGCAGGATTCGGCGATGTCTGAAACGTGCCGTTGCCGTTCTTGATGCGCATGAAAATATCCGCGCCGTTATCGGTGCTGGCAATCTGGCGCGAAGGGGCGGCCTGAATCAGGCGCTGCACCTCATCCCCCTGATAGCTCACGCTTCCCCCGGCCTCGACGAAGGGCTGTACCCGGCCCTGGGCACCCGAGAACAGGAAATTCCCCGCGCCGTCGGTGCTGTTCGCCAGGCCGATCAACTCCTGCAGCCTGCCGCTCAAATCGCTGGCGATACTGCGCAAATCGCCCGGGTTTAGGGTCGCATTGCCCGCCTGCACCGCCAGCGTTTTCGCATCCTGCAACAGTGTGGTCACGCTGCCGAGAATGCTTTCGCCCAGCGCCATGGTATTGGTCGCCGCGGTGCGGTTAGCCGCCAGTTGGGTATTGGCTGCATCCGCCTGATTCAACTCCACCGCCCGCGCCGCCGCAGCCGGATCATCGGCCGGATTGACGATCCGGCGTCCGGTGGAAATCTGCGTTTGTGTCTTGGCCAGGTTGACCTGCAGCTGGTTCATGCTGGTCACGCCCTCGCTGAACAGGGTAGAAGTGCTGATGCGCATGATGGTCAACCTCCCAATTGCAGCAGCGAGTCGAACATGGCTTGGGAAATCGCCATCGCCTTCGCCGCCGCCTGATAAGCCTGCTGGAACTTCAATAGATTGGCGGCTTCCTCGTCCAGGTTGACTCCGGATTCGGACTGCTGCGCCCGGGTGATCTGCGCCAGCATGCTGGCCTGCGCCTGACTGGTCACGTCGAGCTCGCGGGTCTGGCTGCCGACCTGCGCGATCAGCTGGCCATAAGCGCCCTGATAACTGGTGGTGCCATTGGCCAGCGTGTTGGCCGTTTGCAGTTGCGCCAGCTTGAGCATGTTGCCGCCGTCGGTCGAGGCATTGCTGTTGGCCGAAACGGTGAACGTGTCGCCCGCGACCGGCGTGCCGGAAATCCGTGTGCTCCAGCCGTTGATCGTGAAAGTGGCGCCATCGGTGTAGGGCTGTGCACCGACCGGTGCCCCCGTGCCGCTGACCGTGTAGGTCGTCGGCGGGTTGTCAAAAGTAAGGGTGATCGGCTGCTGCAGGTTGGCATCCAGCGGCAGGCCGCCGCTGACGACGGGCTGGGCGATGGTCGCATTCCCCAGGTTGGCCAGGGCCGCGTTGCCGCGCACCGGATTGGCCGCCGCAATCCGCGCGGGATCGGCCACGGCCAGGGTGAAATCGCGCGCGCCGGTGGCGGTGGGACGGATACGGTAGGAATCGCCCGCGACATCGGCCACTGAACCGGCGGCCAATTGCAGCGTGAGGCCCGTTCCGTTCACCCCCTGCGGGGTGGCGAGCTGGGCCGGAGTGAAAGATTGCACGGCGGCGTTGGTTGACGTGTTGAATAACGTGTAATTGGCCCCGTCGAAACGCAAGTCGTAGTCGTAGCCCGTGAGTGCGCCACTATCGCTGATGACGGCGTTCAGCGTGGCATTGCCCACATTGCCGGAGGCAGCCGCAACCTGTGGCGAACCGGCATTGAAGAACGTGCCACCCAGCGTTCCGTTGAGGTCGATGCCCTGCTGATGTTGCTGGTTGAACGTGTCGGCGATGCCGATGGCGATTCGACCCAGCGCGTTCTGTGCCGGGTCGAGCACTCCGTCGCGGAAAGCGAGAAATCCCCCCAGATGGCCGCCCTGCAACGCGCTTTGCTGGATGCGGATCACGCCCTTGTTGTTGACATAGACCACTTCGAGCGCCGTCTGGTCGGTCGGTGAAGCGGCCGCTTGCAGGGCAGAGGTCTGCGTGCCGATCACCAGCGACTGACCGCTGCCGATGAAGACATCCATCGAGCCGTCCGGTTGCTTGATCGAGGTCACGCGAATTTCCTGGCTCAACTGGTTGATCAACTGGTCGCGCTGGTCAAGCAGGTCGTTCGGGGCCTGGCGCTGGCCGCTCTGTGCCTGGGCTTGCACGATGGTGTCGTTCAGCACCGCGATCTGTTTTGCGTAACTGTTGATCAGGGTGACGCTGTTGCCGATCTGGCCGTTGAGCCCGTCGCGAATCTCGGTCAGGCGCGCATCCAGGGTTTGCAGACGATTGCTCAAAGACTGGCCGCTGCCCAGCAGGGTCTGCCGCGCCGCGATCGATTCAGGCGCATCGGCAACGCTATTGGCGGCACCGAAGAAATCCTGCAGGGACGTGCTCAAACCGCCGTTGGCATCCCCCAGCAGGTTGCTGATCTGTGTCGCCAGATCGAACTGCGTGCTCAAGTTGCTGGAACGCGTCTGCGCCTCCGTCAGTTGCGCGCCGAGGAACTCGCTGTAAATCCGTTTTACCGCCACCACATCGGCACCCTGCCCGAAAAATCCGGCGCCGGTGTTTTGGGGCAGCGCGGCCGCCTGCAATATCTCCTGGCGCGAATAGCCCGGCGTATTGGCATTCGCGATGTTGTGTGTGGTCACGCTGATGCCCGCCTGGGCGACCTTCAGCGCGCTGACCCCGATTCCATAGATTCCTGAACCCATTTACTGCTCCTGGCAACCCTTCGGTGAGCTTATCGGCACGTCGCAAAAAATCTTTAGGCCTTTGTGTTGATACTGCCGATGACCTTGACCAGTTTGTCCGCATAGCGCGGGTCGGTGGCATAGCCCGCCTGTTGCAGGGCCTGTGCAAATCCTGCCGCATCCTGCTGCGCCTGTACCCCGGCGTAGCGCGGATTGTCGCCGAGCAGGCGGGCATGATCCGCGAACGCTTCGGCATAGGAAGCGTAGGCGCGGAAACGTTCCACCTGCCTGGACGCAATCCCGTCGCGGTACTCGGTGGTGGTCACTTCCGCCACTTTGCCGTGCCAGTCCAGGTCCGCCTTGATCCCGAACAGGTTGTAGCTGTTGCTGCCGTCCGCTTGTCTGATTTCGTGTTTGCCCCAGCCGCTCTCCAGGGCCGCCTGCCCCAGCAGCAGTTGCGCCGGAATGCCGGTCGTGCGGCTGGCTTGCTCGGCATGCGGCAACATCCGGTTCACGAAGGACTGGCGCTCATCGCTATAGGGGGTGGCGCTGGCGCCGTGTGGGACAGCTGCCGTTGCCTGCGGACCGAGTTGGCGCACCATCAGGTCGGCCAGCCCGACGCCGCGTTTTGACATTTCCTGCGCCAGTTGCTGGTCGAGCATGCCGGTGAACATTTTGGTTTGCTCGCTATCCAGCATGCCGTCCTGCGGGGTCGCCGCGCGCATGCTTTTCAGCATCATGTCGAGGAACACCGTCTCGAACTGTTGCGCCACCGACTTGAGCGCCTGGTCGGGAGCCTGTTTTGCCTGGTAGCGCAGCTTGTCCAGCGCCTGGCTATCGGCGGCAAGCGTGTTGATTGAAGGGGACGCCGGCAACATCGCGCGCGCCTAAATGATTTCCAGCTCGGCGCGCAACGCACCGGCGGCCTGCATCGCCTGCAAGATGGCCAGCAGGTCCTGCGGGGTGGCGCCGATGGCGTTCAGCGACTGGACCACTTCGCCCAGCGATACGCCGCGCTTCAGATGCAGCAGATTGCCGGGCGCGGCCTTGATCTCGATGCTGGCATTGCTCACTGCCGCCGTCTCGCCACCGGCCAGCGGATTGGGCTGGCTGACCGCATTTTCGGCGCTGATCACCACGCTCAGATTGCCGTGCGCCACCGCACAATCGGCCAGCATCACGTTCTGGTTCATCACCACCGAGCCGGTGCGCGCATTGATGATGACTTTCGCCCCGCCCGCCGCCGCATCGAGCGTCAGATTTTCGATGCGTGAGAGAAACTGTACGCGCTCGTTGTCCTGGGGGGCTGCGACCCGCACGGTGCGCGCATCAACCGCGCTGGCGATGTTCTGTGCGGGGAAGAATTCGCGGTTGATGGCATCGGCCATGCGCGCCGCCGTGGTGAAGTCGGCGGTGTTGAGTTGCAGAAAGATGGAGTCGCCCTGTCCCAGTGCGGTCGGCACCGCGCGCTCCACGGTCGCTCCGCCCGGGATGCGCCCCACGTCCAAATGGTTGATCACGGTCTTGCTGCCGCCCGCCGCCGCGCCCGCGCCGCTCACCAGCAGGCTGCCCTGCGCCATCGCATACACCTGCCCGTCCGCGCCTTTCAACGGGGTCATCAGCAGCGTGCCGCCGCGTAAACTCTTGGCATTGCCGATCGAGGAAACGGTGATGTCGATGGTCTGCCCCGGACGCGAAAAGGGCGGAAGGGACGCCGTCACGGTGACCGCCGCGACATTCTTCAGTTGCAGGCTGGTACCGGGGGGCAGCGTCACGCCCATCTGCGCCAGCAGGGTCACGATGCTCTGCACGGTGAACGGGGTCTGCGTGGTCTGGTCGCCGCTGCCGTCCAGTCCCACCACCAGCCCGTAACCGATCAACTGGTTTTCGCGCACGCCCTGCACGCTGGCCAGGTCCTTGATGCGTTCGGCGTCTGCTCCGGCGGCCAGCAAGCCCAGCACCAGAGCAAGCACAAATCGGTAGATGGATTTCATCGCCCTCTCCTAGAACGGCAGCACGCTGGCAAAGATGCGGGCAAACATGCTGCTCACGTCCGCCACATCCAGACTGGTGGTGCCCTTGTATTCCAGATGCACATCGGCCACCCGGGTGGACAGCACACTGTTATCTCCCTTGATGTCCTGCGGAAACACCACGCCGGAAAATCGCACGTATTCGTTGGAATGGCGGATGTTCACCTGTTTCTCGCCCGCCACGCGCAGATTGCCGTTGGGCAACACCTCGACCACCGTCGCGGTCAGCGTGCCCGTGAAGGTATTGGTGCCGGAAGCATCGTTCGTGCTGGCGGATTTGAGGCTGCTGTTTCCGGACAAAGTGCGGTTGGTCAGCGAGCTCACAAGGCTTGAACTCCCGCTATTTTCATGCGTCGTGTCTGATTTTCCGGTCGCCGAGGTCGCTTCGGCAATGGTAATGGTGAGCAGATCGCCGACCCGGCGCGCGATACGATCCTCGAACAGTGGCCGATCGTTCACGCCCGCCTGAAAAATCGCGCCGTTGGTCGCGTGCACCGGGGCGGCAGCGGGTGCCACCGCCGTCAGCGGCTCGCGAATATGGGTGGTCGGCACACAGGAGATCAGCGGCACACTGACCCCCAACAAAATAATGACACGGCGCATGATGGACCTCGTTAAATTTGTGTCAGCCGTTGCAGCATCTGGTCGGAAGTCGTGATCGACTTCGAGTTGATCTCGTAGGCACGCTGGGTCTGGATCATGTTCACCAGTTCTTCCACCACGTTGACGTTGGAAGTCTCGACATAGCCCTGACTGAGGCTGCCGGTGCCGTTGGTGCCGGGCACATTGGTGTTGGGCGCGCCGCTGGACGCCGTTTCCAGATACAAATTCTGTCCCATGCTTTCCAGCCCGGCCGGATTGATGAAGGTCGCGAGCTGGATGCTGCCCACCTGCACCGGCGCGGTCACGCCCGGCTGGGTCACCGACACCACGCCGTCGAGGCCGACCGTGACCGAAAGTGCATTGGCCGGCAGCGTGATCGCCGGCTGCACCACGTAGCCGTTGGCGGTCACCAGTTGTCCCTGGTCGTCACTCTGGAATGACCCGTCGCGGCTGTAGGCGGTACTGCCGTCCGGCAACAGCACCTGGAAGAATCCGTTACCCTGGATCGCCAGGTCGAGCTGATTGCCGGTCTGCTGCAGATTGCCCTGGGTGTGGATGCGTTCGGTCGCGATCGGGCGCACGCCGGTGCCGATCTGCAAACCGGACGGGATCTGCGTCTGCTGCGAGGATTGCGCGCCGGGCTGGCGCAGATTCTGGTACAGCAGATCCTCGAACACGGCGCGCGAACGCTTGAAGCCGGTGGTGCTGACGTTGGCCAGGTTGTTGGAGATGACATCCATCTGCGTCTGTTGCGCTTCCAGGCCAGTCTTGGCAATCCACAGTGAGCGAATCATGATGAGTCTCCTTTTCGAAAATCAGCCGTTGGGGTTGAGCAGGCTGCTCGCGTGACGGGCATTCTCGTCCGCGTTCTGCAACAGCTTGATCTGCGTGTCGAACTGGCGCGCCAGGGCGATCATGCTGACCATGGCATCGACCGTATTGACGTTGCTGCTTTCCAGACTGCCGGACACGACGGTGACACCGGCGTCCGCCTCGGCCGGATTGCCGTCGCGGGTGCGGAACAATCCGTCTTCGCCGCGCACCAGCTGGTCTTCCGCCGGATTGGTCAGCTTGATGCGTCCGACCACCACCACCCCCACCTTCTGCGTGGTGCTGGGAACAGTGGAAAGCGTGCCGTCCTTGGCGATGGTGATTTCGGTGTCCTCGGGAATGGTGAGCGGCCCGGCATCGCCCAGCACGGTCAGCCCGTTGCGCGTCTGCACAATGCCGTTCGGTTGTATCTGCAAGCTGCCGTTGCGCGTGTACGCTTCATTGCCGTTCGCGTCCTGCACCGCGATCCAGCCCTTGCCGTCCAGCGCCACGTCCAGCGCGCGGCCGGTCTGCTGGATCACGCCCGGCCTGAAATCGGTGCCCGGTGTGGAATCGACCACGAAGGCGCGCGTGGGCAACCCCGCGCCCTGCAACGGCACGCTGCGAAAAGTGTCGAGGCTGGCGCGGAATCCGGGCGTGTTGACGTTGGCCAGATTGTTCGACACCGAGGCCTGGCGTTGCAGCGTCTGCGTTGCCCCTGACATCGCGGTGTAAATCAGTCGATCCATGTCATTCTCCCCCGCTTCAATTCAATCAGCGCAGATTCACCAGCGTCTGCAGCACCTGGTCCTGCGTCTTCACGGTTTGGGCGTTGGCCTGGTACACCCGCTGCGCGGTGATCATGTTCACCAGCTCCGCCGTCAGATCGACGTTGGAATCTTCGAGCGCCGAGGTTTGCAGCACGCCCAGGCTGGCAGAACCCGGCACGCCGGTGAGCGGTGTGCCGGACGTTGAGGTCTCGGCCCAGTTGTTGCCCCCCAGCGGCTGCAAGCCCTGCGGGTTGTTGAAGTTGGAAAGCACCACCTGCCCCAGCGTCTTGGTCTGGCCGTTGGAATAGCGCCCGGAAATAATCCCGTCCGCGCCGGTACTGAACCCCGTCATGCGACCCGACGTGAATCCGTCCTGACTCAGGGTGTTGACCCCGAAGATGCCGCCGAATTGCGAAGTTCCGGCAAAATTGAACGCCAGCGTCTGCGCGGCGGCACTGGCCGGGTTGGTCACGGTCAGGCTGACGCTGACCGCACTCGGCGTACCGGCGGCCGAAGTGGTGAAGGTGTTCGCACCCGTGATTGCAGTGATTGTGGTGCCCGCCGGGAACCCGCCGCCCGTGACCGCTGCCCCGACCGACAGACCGGTGGTGGTGGTTACGGTCGCCGTCGTGCCCGCTGCGTCCAGCGATGAACCGGCTAGCACGATACCCGGCGATGTCGGGCTGAAGACGGCCGAGGTAACAGGCGCGACTGGCGTCGCCAGGGTGCCGTTGGTATTGAACGTCATGGCGGTGAGTGGCGTGCCGGCCGCAGGCACCCCATTGCCGTCGATCGTCAGATAGCTGTCCCAGCTGTTGGCCGCCGTCTTGGCAAAATAGAGCGAAGCGACATGGCTCGCCCCCAGACTGTCGAACACCGTCATCGAGGTGGAATTGTTGAAGGTGGCCGCATTCGTCGGATCGAACGGGGGCGCCGCCGGAATGAGGGCGGAACGTGCATCCAGATTCAGCCCGGCATTGATGGTGGTGGTCTGGTTCGGCAAAAGATCGGCCATCGATATCTGCAAGTCCGCCGGCGTGGTCGCCACAATCTGGCCCAGCGCGTTCGGCAGGAATCCGGTCAGGCGCAACCCCTGGCTACTGACGATGAACCCGTCCTTGTCCAGCTGGAATTGGCCGTTGCGCGAATAAGTGACGGCACCGTTATCGCTGAGGCGGAAAAAACCGCTGCCGCTGACCGCCATATCCAGCGAATTGTTGGTGGTACTGATATTGCCCTGCGTGAATTGCTGGGCGACCGCAGCCACCCGGACCCCGATCCCGATTTGCGCCGCGCCGGACCCGGCGAGCGAATTGGCATACACATCGGCAAACTGCGCCTGCGACAACTTAAAGCCGACCGTGTTGGCGTTCGATACATTGTTGCCGATCACATCCAGATTCTTGGCGGCGGCGTTGAGACCGGAAAGTCCTTGCTGGAAACCCATGGTGTTCTCCTCACAAAATTTGTTTGATGGCCGTCAGACTGAGGTCGCCCAGCTTGCCGACATTGACCGTAACGCCACTCTGCGACTGCGCCACGCTGTTGACCAGGCCGTAAGACAAGGTCGCCGCCGCGATCTTTTGCCCGCCCAGTTCGCTGACCGCGCTCAGGGTGTAGCTGCCGTCCGGCGCGATCGCGCCGCTGTCGGTCACGCCATCCCAGGCGACCTCGACGATGCCGCTGTCCTGCGCGCCGAGTTGCAGGGTGCGCAGGCTGCGGCCCGAAGCATCATTGATGCTGACGGTGAGTTTGTCCGCCGGTTGCGCCAGTTCCACCGCAGCAAACGCCTTGCCGTTGCCCAGCTCGAGACTGTCACCCGCGACCAGCACCGGGTGTCCGATCATGGCCACAGCTTGCAGCGATTGCGCCGCCAGCATGCTGCTGCTCAAGGACTGCACGGTCGCGTTCAGTTTGTCGATGCCGGTCACCGTCGAAAGCTGCGCCATCTGCGAAGTGACTTGCGCGTTATCCAGCGGATTGAGCGGATCCTGATTTTTCATCTGCGTCACCAGCAGTTTGAGAAATCGGTCCTGCGTCACCCCGATCTGGGATTGATCGAGCGCGGGGGCGCTGAAGGTGTTTGCTGTGTTCTGTACCGATGTGACCATGGCGCGTCTCCTTATTGACCGATGGTGAGCGTTTTCAACAGCAAGGACTTGGACGTGTTGAGCACGTCCACATTATTCTGGTAGGAGCGCGAGGCGGAAATCATGTTCACCATTTCGTCCACCGGATTGACATTGGGCAGCGTCACATAACCCTGTTCGTTCGCCATCGGGTGCGCCGGGTCATACACCACCCGCATCGGCGCGGCATCCTCCACCACCGCACTGACCTTGACCCCCTGCCCGACCTGCCCAGCCGCCGGCGTGGTCTCAAAGATCACCTGCTTGGCCTTGTACGGCTGGCCGTCGGGTCCGGTGGTGCTGTCCGCATTGGCCAGATTGCTCGCCACCACGTTCAGCCGCTGCGATTGCGCGGCCATGGCGGAACCGGCGATGTTGAAAATGTTAAATAGCGACATAAAGGTTTCTCCTTAAACTAGCCTTGCAAGGCGGCCAGCACATCCTTGCCCCGCTCCGAGATGAAACGCACACTGGCCTCGTAGCGCAGCGCGTTGTCGGCAAACTGTGCCCGCTCCGTATCCATCTCCACCGTGTTGCCGTCGGCACTGGGCTGCGCGGGAATGCGGTATTGCACCGGCGCACCCATCACCGTTTCGCCGCCGGCCGCCTGCAGATGCGCCGCCGCGCTGGTCAGCAGCGGCAGCGCCGTCCCGTCTCCCTGCAATGCGCCCTGCAGCGCACTGGTGAAATCGATATCTCGTGCCTTGTAGTTCGGCGTATCGGCATTGGCGATATTCGAGGCCAGCAATTCCTGCCGCGCCGCGCGCAAATTCAGCGCCGTCTGATGAAACTGGAACAGTTCGTCTATCCTGCCGCTCATTTGCGACTCCCACCCGAAGGTTTCTTGATGTCTGCCATCCTAGGCCCGCCGCCGTCCAGCCTATCAGCCGATTAACGGTGGAAATCCGTCGCATTTCCCGCCTTCGCTCCCGCGCGCGCGCGGGACAATGCCCGCCATGAAACACGTTTCCCCCCTATTGCTGGCTTTAAGTCTGTGGAGCGGCACGATTGCGGCCGAACCGTTGCAGGCGCATGCCGCAATCCGTGCCGCGGCCGAAGCATATCTCCAGACCCAAACGCGCAATCTGCCGGGCGAAGTTCAGATCCAAGTCGGTGGCATTGATCCGCGCCTGACACTGGCCGCCTGTCCCGCCTTGCAGGCCTGGCTTCCGCCGGGCGCAAAACTGTTCGGCCACACCACGATCGGCGTGCGTTGCGCGATGCCCAAGGGCTGGACCATTCTGGTTCCGGCAACGATACGCGTGTCGCTCGATTTGCTGGTTGCCAACAAACCCTTGCTGCAGGGCAGCATCGTGAGCGAGGCGGATTTCACCCTGCAACGCGGTGAAATGGATCGCCCCGGCCTGCTCACCTCGCCGCAACAGGCCATCGGCCAGACCCTCAAATATGCCATCGGTGCCGGACAGGTCCTGCGCGTGGACATGCTGCGCGAGCCGTGGTTGATCCGGCAGGGACAGACGGTCAACCTGATCGTGCACGGCGCGGGTTACGCCCTCGGCAATGAAGGTCAAGCGCTGAACGATGCCGCTGCGGGAGCAGCCGTGCGCATCCGTCTTGCTTCGGGACAAGTCATGACCGCGCGCGCCGCGGGCAGCGGCGTGGCCGAACTGATGCGTTAGCCTAAAATTCGCGCGCCTCTTTTGCCCGCAAGCAGGCTTGGGGGGAGGAAAACAATCATGGCATGGCACACGATTCGCAGCGAAAAATGGGCAAGTCTGCTAAAGTTTTTGCAAGACAGGACGATATAACACTCAATCGAACCCTTCGCATGGAGTACAGCATGAAAATCAACCAGACCGGCAAACCTCTACCCCCCAGCAGCAACGGCGAATCCACCGCGCGTAGTCCGGCGGCAAAATCCGGCCCGGCGGGCGCTGGCACGGCAATCGCGCCCGACAGCACCCGCGTGCATCTGGGGACGACCGGCGCCCAATTGCGCGAGCTGGAAAGCAGCATTGCCAGTGCGCCGGTGGTGAACAGCCAAAAAGTTTCCGAGATCAAGCAGGCCATCAGCGAGGGCCGCTTCCAGGTCAACGCCGAAGTGGTCGCCGATCGCCTGATCGACACTGTGCAGGACCTCATCCGCACGAGCACACGTTGAGCACCTCCCCAACCGCCATCCTGCAACTGATCGACACCGAGCGCGATGCGCTACGTGCATTTATCGTACTGCTCGAGCGTGAACAACACGTTCTGCTTTCTTCAGACACCGACCCCTTGCTTGAACTGGCCAAGCAGAAAATGCATCTGGCGGAAACGCTGGCAACATCCGTCCGCCAACGCCAAACCCTCTTCCCCGCCGCAACTGCCGCCATCGAGCCTTGGCTGCACCAGAATGCACCCACCGCACTCACGGCTTGGCAAGACCTCCGCCAGCTCGCCGCGCATGCCGGCCAGTTGAACCGAAGCAATGGTGAACTAATTCAGATCGGACAGCGCTACAACCAGCAAGCCCTGCAGGCACTCATCAGTTCGTCACAACACGCCGCCGGCCTGTATGGCCCCAATGGCCAACCATGCACGCCCGGCAGCGGCCGCACTCTGGGCAGCGGTTAAACCTGAGGGCAAGTCACTTCTTTCAAGCAGAACGCAAATCAAATCGCACAAAGCAAAACGCCCCACCATTTCTGGAGGGGCGTTTTGTTTGTAAGGAGTCTGACGATGACCTACTTTCACATGCGGATGCACACTATCATTGGCGCGAAGTCGTTTCACTGTCCTGTTCGAGATGGGAAGGAGTGGGGCCAACTTGCTATG
>NZ_BAAFRY010000014.1:0-63721 GCF_045866295.1 Ferrigenium sp. UT5 | reverse complement strand
TGGGCAGCAGCCAGAAAAAACCCGCCCGAAGATAGCAAGGTAATTGCGCTCAACGGGTGAGAGAAAGCAGATTTACTGAATCGAATTTACAGCAAATTTTGGACTTGACCATCCTTCGTCCCGCGCCAGCAGTTCCATCACCACGTCATGGGTGAGCGGCCTGCCTTGCGGCAAATTGTTCAACAGCGGTTGTGCCCGCAGGGCTACAGACCGGCGGCCCACGGAAACAGGCACGGGAAGACCGGCAGGCTAGCGGGCAGGCTGCGGGGCAGGCGGACGCGCAATTTGACAATGGGTGACGAGAGACGGGTTTCCACTCATGCGCGATCGGAGGGCGGGGTGGGCGGGGTGGCGCGCCCGCCCTCAACCTGGTCTGGATTTTCGAGTTCTTTTTCCAGCAGGGAGAGACTGTGGTTGATTTCGCTGCCGGCACCGTGCAGGACGCGTTGCAATTCCTCGGTTTCGGCCTGCACTTTGTGCTGTGTCTCGCGCAGTTCTTCCAACTCGATGCTGCTGCTGACATCCTGTTTGACCTTGTTGATGTAGCGCTGGATGCGCCCCAACCACTGCCCCATCGTGCGGGCGACCCGGGGCAGGCGATCTGGACCGATGACCACCAGCGCCACGACCATGATGATCAGGATTTCGGCAAACCCAATATCAAACATCGAAAGATTCCGGCTGTATCAGACTCAATCCTTGTGCTGTGTTTTATTTTTGGCTTCGCTTTCGCTCACCCGATCATCGTCACGCAACTTCTGCGCCGCCTCATCCTCGCTGCGCATCCCCTCCTTGAAACCCTTGACCGCGCCGCCCAGGTCGCTGCCCATGTTGCGAAGTTTCTTGGTGCCGAAAATCAGAATCACCACCAGCAACACGATCAACCAATGCCAAATGCTGAATGAACCCATGGTTTTCTCCTTGAGATAAATTGAATTGAGCGCAAGCAAGATGAGAGGTCTGATTCTGCCATTGATTATGCGGTTGCGGCAATAAATGCGCTTCCCGCACTTCCCCTGTTTGACGGCTGCCAATCGCGCGGAATGACGGGCACTAAATTTGCCGCAGCCCCCGCATCCTTGTGTAGTCGGGCGATTGCCCACCCCGAATTGGATTCTTATATCACCTTGCCCGGATTCATCAGATTGAGCGGATCGATCGATCGTTTGATCGTGCGCATCAATTCCAGTTCGAGCCCGCTGCGATAGTGGGTGATCTCTTCGCGTTTCAGTTGCCCCACGCCATGTTCGGCACTGATGCTGCCGTCGAGTTTGCGCACCACTTCATACACAATCCGATTCACTTCATGCTCATGCAGTTCGATGAAGGTGGCGTTATGGGCCGCATCGAGCAGGGAGATGTTGTAGTGGATGTTGCCGTCGCCCAGATGACCGAAGGCGACAATGCGGATACCGGGGTACTGATTGCGCAATGCGGCACCCGCTTGTTCGATGAATTCGTCCGCGCGGCTGACCGGCACCGATACATCATGCTTGATGCTGATGCCTTCGGCCTTTTGCGCCTCGGCAATGTTCTTGCGCAGCTTCCACCAACGTTCGGCCCGTTCTTTATCGGCGCTGATGTCGAACTCGATAACCCCCGCGCCAAAGGTCAGCAGGGCATCGCGCAGCACCGTCTCCAGCGGCGCCGGCAGCACGTTGGCCAATTGGGTGATGATGAGCCATTCGTGCTGTGTGGCAAAGGGTTCGTGCGTGTCGTTGATATGCCTGAACACCAGTTCAAGACAGGAGCGCGAGATCAATTCGAAGGCATTGATCATGTCGCCACAGGTGGCGCGCAAGTGTGCCAGCAGCGCCACTGCCGCCGCCGGATCGCGCACGGCAATGCAGGCGGTCGCCACCGATTTCGGCAGCGGGAAGAGCTTGACCACGGCGGCAGTAATGATGCCGAGCGTGCCTTCCGCGCCGATGAACAGTTGCTTCAGGTCGTAGCCGGTATTGTCCTTGCGCAGGCTGCGCAGTCCGTCCCAGATGCGCCCGTCCGGCAACACCACTTCCAGCCCCAGCACCAGGTTGCGCGCCGTGCCGTAGCGCAGGACGTTGATACCGCCCGCATTGGTGGAAAGGTTGCCGCCGATCTCGCAGTGCGGCGCGATGGCCGTGAGTCCCAGCGGAAACAGACGATCCGCCTGCTCCGGCGCCGCATATAACGATTGCAGCTTGCAGCCCGCTTCGACGGTCATGGTGTAGTTGACGGCATCCACGTTGCGGATGCGGTTCATGCGCGAGAGGTTGAGGACGATCTGCTGGCTGCCATCGGTCAGCGGCACCGAGCCGCCGCACAAGCTGGTATTGCCGCCCTGCGGCACGATGGCGACACGGTGCTTTGCGCACAACTGCACCACTTCGGAAACTTGCTGCGTATTCGCGGGGAAGACCACCGCCAGCGCATCGCCCTGATAGCGTCCGCGCCAATCCTTGTAGAACGGGACAGCGGCGTCCCCCGTCAAAACGCCATCGCCGCCCGTAACGGCGGCGATGGCCTGCAACATGCCGGGTTCCAATGACATGGTGTCCCTGATATTAGTTGAACGTTAAATTTGCATGGCACACATCGAATGGATGGGAGCGCGAGCCGAACGAATCAATGGTTCCTTGCACCATGAACTAATTCCCACCGTGTTCTGTTCGTTCATGATCAGCGTTTTTCATTCCCCTTGGCAGTTCGGGCGCTGCTTCGGGTTTAATTGGATCGAATCTCGCCTTTTGAACGGTATGCGGATTGTGGCATTCGGTGCATACCCACCAGCGCTTCTTGCCACCCGTCTTCCATGATCCGATTCGTTTGCCGTGGATGCCCATTCTCCAGTTTGCGTAAACCTGGCCGTGGCACGAACCGCATAGTTTTTGAGGTTGATTGAAACTCACCTTGGCTCCCTGGCGATCTTTGAGGCTATTGCGGTCAGTGGCGTTGTGGCAATCAAGACACCAGATCGCCCCCCGTCCATGTTGCAACTGGAGTGAGTCTTCCACAATGTCCTGGTGCATTCCAAGCTCCCTGGGCTTGTTACTCTTGGGAAAGGGGACTGTTTGGCCATCGTGACAGGCGGCGCAATGCTTTTCGGGGTCCATGTTGAAGTACATCAGGTGCGGCTCCCTTGGCTTGACCACCGCATTGGCGAAATCGCCCCGGGTCGGGTCATCCGCAGCCAGCACCGGCATGTCGCCCATGGGTATGGTGCCGTCATAAGGATCGCCATACCACCAGACTTTGCTCGTTCTATTCGAGCATTTGACATTGGGGTAGCCATATTGGGGAACTGCGTTTTCAACTCTTGTGACGGTGGTGTATCCCTCTCTGCTTTCAAAGCACTCTGTTACCGGCGGCTCAGTCGATTTAGCCGGGGCCGGGGCCGCTGTCGCATCTGCTGCGATAACACCCAACCAGCCACCGGTAACGAGCAGGCACAACATGATCCAATATCGGACTCGCACATTCATTCTGGGTCTCCTCCCAATCTTCAATATAGGCATCATCAACTTTGTGGGCTCTGTTCAGAAACCGCTGTCCTGTTGCTGAAAGAAACATCGCCCACCAGGATTCCGGTTGCAGCTTTTAATGTGAGCGTCATCGACATGATTCCAAACGCCCAGCAAGCCAGTACATTGGCGTATTCGATGAACGTCGTGTGATACACCACATATTCTCCAAGCGGATCCGGGCTGAAAGCCGGGAATATAAGCAGGAACGGCTTCTCTATCAGGATTGATATCGCGACCACAACGCAAACAATGGGAAGCCAGCGGTCGTAACTTTTCCTGACCTTCGGAAACAGCAATGCGAAAAAGGAACCGGCAAAGCATGCCATGATGAACCAGAACCAGGGCACGTAGTCGTTCAGACCGTTATGGCCGAACATGACGAATTTCAACGAATCGGCATGCTCGGTGCCGGAATAAAGTACCGCGAAAATCTCTGAAATGAACACCAGCAACATGATGCCGAGGCTCCAGATGATTATTTGCGACAACAAATTGATCGCGCTGTCAGCAATCTGCAGGCGGGTGTATTTTCTGATGAGCAGGAATACGATGATGATGAGCGCGGGGCCCGATGCACCCGCCATCGACAGAAACGCGAAAGGCAGGACTGCGGTGTTCCACGCGAACATCCTCGCATTGCTGGCAAGAACGGCGGAGGTAATGATATGGATAAGCGGCCCCCACAAAACTGCCAGCCAGATGAGATATCGATAGAAATACCCGTGCACCGGTTTGCCTACATACCGTTTGTACAACAGAAAATAGGCCGCGACAAGGTTAACAATCAGGTAAACATTCAACACAATCACATCAAAATCGAGCGTGGAATTGGGAAAATTGAAGTAACCGAGGCCGGGGACCATATGCCAGAACCTGTCTGGTCTGCCCATGTGGTACAGGACGAGAAGTATGCCTGTACTAACGAAGCCAAGGGCGATGATCTCGCCGAGCACGGCCAGCTCCTTCATCCCTTCATGCTTGTACATAAAGGCGGGAAGCACCACCAGGATGGCGGCAGCGGCAACGTGGGCGGTAAAGACAAAATTCGCGAAAAACATCTCCATCGTAGCTTGGTCAGTAGCGCCGGTCACGATAAGACCCTGGGTGAATTGTATGTAACTCGTATAGATACCGACCAGGATGAAGATGGACAGGAAACCCAGCCATGCATAGTACTTCGGGCCGCCTTTGAATGCGTAGGACCAGAAGTCGATTATAAAATATTTCAGTTTTTGCATCATTGACTCCTTAATCCATAAAGTAGAAAAACTTCGGATAGGTATGGAATTCTTCCTTGAATCTGAATACCTTCTTCGTGGCCAGCACCTGCCTGATTTCACTTTGCGGATCGAGGAGGTTGCCAAATTTTCTGGCGCCCACCGGGCATGCTTCCATGCAGGCGGGATTCCTTCCTTCTCTTGTGCGTTGCAGGCAGAAGGTGCACTTCTCCATCACGCCCCGCATACGCGGCCTGTTGCCGTAGTAGTGCGTTTTCGGATTCATATCTTCTTTGGGCAGATTGGGCTCGCCCCAGTTGAAGCGCCTTGCGCCATAAGGACAAGCCAACTGGCACATGCGGCAGCCAATGCACCAGTTGTAATCGATCACAACGACGCCGTTGGGCTCCCTGAATGTGGCCCGGACAGGGCAGGTCTTGACGCAGGGCGGTTTTTCACACTGATGGCACTGCACAGGCATGTAGAAGGAGTCCTTTTCGGGCACCTGTTCCGGTTCGTAATAGCGCTGTGCATCTTCAATGCTGACCCCGGCGGGGCTGTAAGCATTCCCGCCGACCTGAAGACCGTAATCACCCATCCTTTCAGTTTCCGGATAGCCCTTGTCCAGTTTGTCTGCGGAGAAACTCCCTTTCTCCATCTTCAACACTTTGATCCATTGAATCTCGGGGTCATAGCGCGACTGGTTGTTCTCCTGCACGCAGGCATGAACGCAAGTCCGGCAGCCGATGCACTTCTGGATATTGAGGGCGTAACCGAAAAGGACGCCCTCCAATGCAGGCGCCCCCGAAACGGTGACCTTCTTTTCATATTCTTCGGTATATCTGGTTTCCAAACGTGCGATGGCCTCCTGCTTTTCTTCTTCAGACATCAGCTCGTAATGTGACTGAAACCATTCCTGAAAAGTGGCCGCTTCGGCTTCGGGAGAACCCGCGAGTGCCACTGCGCCTGCGGCAATCCCCATGTGCTTGAGGAACTCACGGCGAGCATCATCCACATTATTTGTTTCTATCTCTTTTTTGTCTTCCGACATCATTGCCTCCGGTTACAGCAGATGAACAACAAAACGTTATGCAGTTTGCTTGTGGTGATTTCCCAATATTTCGTCGAGCATCAACTTCTTCTCGTCATCGGTCATCAGCACGAATTTCTTCTGCAACATGATTCTTTCCTGCCGCAGCGCTTCCTGTGCATATTTTCTTTTGTTGCTTTGATTTGCCGAATCCGCGGAAGCGGTAGCTACTGTCTTCGCCACCCCGGCGGTTGTAACCGCCCCGACAACGGCCACCGCACTTCGAAAAAACATTCTCTTGGAAACATCCAACTTCTCGTTCATTTTTTCCTTGGTCATAACCGCTCCTTATGTAGTAAGTTTTTCAAAAGCAATATTAGTGTTTGTTCACTTTTCTAAATTACTCCTGCACATCGTTTCAGGTCAACTCATTTAAGTCCAAGTTATTTAGTCTGATAAGCGGCGCCTTGGTACTTTACTCGGACATTCTGCGGCGATAATTTCAGCTCGAAAGAACGCATGATGTGACTGTGCTCCAGGTTGCAAAACTGCACGTATTGCTGCTTCACGTGCTAATGTCCCCCGTGTAAATTTTGTCTGCACTCATTCACCGAGACGGGTGAAGCCATTACGCCCAAAACTTGCCGGAAGGGATTGACATGAATAACGACAAGCCGCACATCGCCATCATCGGCAGCGGTGCAGCCGCCATGGCCTGTGCATTAACAGCCGTCGAACGCGGCGCGCGCGTCACGCTGATCGAACATCGCAGCATCGGGGGCACTTGCGTCAACATCGGTTGCGTCCCCTCGAAAATTTTTATCCGCGCCGCGCACATCGCGCACCAGCGCACGACCAGCCCGTTCGATGCCGGCATCACCGCACAGATGCCCGTCATTGACCGGCTTGTTCTGCTTGCACAACAGCAAATACGGGTGGACGAACTGCGCCATGCAAAATATGAAACTATTCTGGAAAACAATCCGTCCATCACGCTGATGCGCGGCGAAGCGCGTTTTCTGGAAGGCCACAAATTGATCGTGCGTCTGAACGACGACAGCCGCAAAGTATCGTTTCGCAAAGTGCCGTTTGACCGTTGTCTGGTTGCCACCGGGGCAATGGCCGCACTGCCGCAGATAGCGGGGTTGGGCGACACCCCGTACTGGACTTCAACCGAGGCTCTTGCCTGCGGCAGCATCCCGCCACGGCTCATCGTGATCGGTTCTTCCATCATCGCGGTGGAGTTGGCGCAGGCATTCGCGCGCCTGGGCAGCAAGGTCACCCTCGTGGCGCGTCATTCCCTGATGTCCCGCGCAGATCCAGCAATAGGGGCAACCCTGTTTGAGGTATTTCACGCCGAGGGCATCAGCATCCTGTCCAACACGCTTGCCCATGAAGTCAGCCATGAAAATGGCGAGTTTGTATTACTCACGGATCAGGGCGAAGTGCGCGCCGAACGCTTGCTGATTGCCACAGGGCGCGTCCCCAATACCCATAGTTTATGTTTGGATGGCGTGGGCGTGGCACTGAATGAGCAGGGGCGCATCACCGTTGACGACCACCTGCGCACCAGCGCGCCCGACATCTACGCGGCGGGCGATTGCACCGACCAGCCGCAATATGTGTATGTGGCGGCCGCGGCGGGAAAGCACGCCGCCATCAACATGCTGGGCGGCGATGCCGCGCTGGATCTGTCGGCAATGCCCGCCGTGACATTCACCGATCCGCAGGTGGCAACCGTGGGCTTGAGCGAAGCAGAAGCCCAAGCACGCGGGATGGCGACGATCAGCCGCACCCTCCCGCTCGACAACGTACCGCGCGCACTGGTCAACTTCGACACACGCGGCTTCATCAAGATTGTGGCAGAGGCGGGTAGCCTACGCTTGCTGGGAGTGCAGGCAGTTACCGCAGAAGCGGGTGAACTCATCCAGACAGCAGCAATCGCCATCCATGCGCGCTTGACGGTCCACGATTTAGCCGACCAATTGTTTCCTTATCTGACGATGGTCGAAGGTCTGAAATTGTGCGCGCAGACTTTTAGCCGAGACGTCAAGCAGCTTTCCTGCTGCGCGGGCTGACAGGTCGGGCCTCAAAACTCAAGCGGATCGATGTCCAGCGCCCAACGCAGCTTTTGCGAAGGAAGTCCATCCAGCATGGGTTTCCAGACACGCAGGAATTCCTGCAATGATTTTCGTTGCGTACTCTGCACCAGCAGTTGCGCGCGGAAGTGGTTGGCGCGCTTCGGCATGGCGGCGGGCACGACACCGTAGATTTCGACGGGCAGGTTCAGCGCCAGCGCCCTGCCGCGCGCGCGTTGCAGAAAATCGTAGCTAACGCTTTCCTCTTTGGCTTCCGCACTCAACAGCGCCTGATGCACAAAAGGCGGGAAACCGGCCATCTTTCGTTCGTTCAACAGCGTCTGTGCCCAGCTTACAAAGTCGTGCGTGCGCAATGCCTGAAACAAGGGATGGTTGGGGAATGCCGTCTGCACGATCACCTCGCCCGCCTTGTCGGCACGCCCGGCGCGGCCGCCGACTTGCGCGAGTTGCGCGAACAGTTTTTCCGAAGCGCGGAAATCGGCGCTGTACAACGCGCTGTCGGGACTGACCACGCCGACCAGGGTCAGATTGGGAAAATCGTGTCCCTTTGCCAGCATCTGCGTGCCCACAAGAATGTCGGCCTCACCGTCGTGGATCTGTTTGCGCATGGCATTCCACGCGCCTTTGTTGCGCGTGCTGTCGCGGTCCACGCGCAGGATGCGCGCTGCCGGAAAGCGTGCCTGCAGCGCCTCTTCCATGCGCTGCGTGCCCAGGCCGACCGGTTTCAGGTCGGCATCGCCGCAGGTCGGACACGCAGCGGGGACGCGCTGTTGGAACCCGCAGTGGTGGCAGCGCAGGCTGCGGTCCCTGAGATGCAGCACCAGTTTCCCCGCGCAGTGCTTGCACTCGGACAGCCAGCCGCAGGCGGTGCACATCAGTACCGGGGCATAGCCGCGCCGATTGAGAAAAATCAGACTCTGTTCCTTGCGCTGCAGGCGCGTTTCGATCGCGGCAAGCAAGGGCTCGCTCAAGCCTTCCTGCAACGGCAATTGGGTGATATCGAGACAGCGCACGACGGGCAAGGTCGCCGGCTGCACCGCGCGCTGCGTCAGTTGCAGCAACCGATAACGCCCGCTCTGGGCGTTGTGCCAACTCTCCAGCGACGGCGTGGCCGAGCCGAGCACGATGGGCACACCGCGCTGGCTGGCACGGAAGATGGCCACGTCGCGTGCCGAGTAACGCAGGCCATCTTGCTGCTTGAACGAGGCATCGTGCTCCTCGTCCACCAGAATCAGGCTCAATTGCGGCAGCGGCGTGAACACGGCCAGGCGCGTCCCGAGCACGATGCGCGCCTGGCCGGATTGTGCCTTGAGCCAGTTTTGTGCGCGTTCGCCTTCTGCCAGTCCGCTGTGCAGGCTGACCAACTCCACGTTGGGGAAACGGCTGCGAAAGTAGTTTTCCAGTTGCGGTGTCAGATTGATTTCGGGTACCAGCAACAATACCTGGCCGCCGCCCATTCGACCTCGCTCAGGACAAGACTGCAACATTTCGTGCATCAGATGCACATAGACCTCTGTCTTGCCGCTGCCGGTGATGCCGTGCAGCAGGAAACAGCCGTAGCCCTGCTGCCGCGCGACGACATCCACGGCCTGCTGCTGCTCGTCCGTGAGCCGGTGCGCGTTCTCGAAATCATGCGTGGTGTGCGGCAGCGGCATCCCTGCCTCGACCCAGCCCGCCTCCAGCAATCCTTTCAATGCAGCGGGGGCACTGGCCGACAGTTCGCGCAATTGCGCCCCCTTCAGGGGGCCGCGTCGCAATGCCTGCAGGATGCGTTGTTGCACCACGCGGCGCTTGGGTAGCATCGACAACTCCAGCGCTGCGCCCGCTTCGCTCAGGCGGTAAGTCAGCGCCTGCTTCGGCGTGAACGGCGCGGCAGCGCGCAAACGCGCAGGCAATGCGGACAGAGCGACCATGCCCAGCGGATAGTGGTAATAGTCGCTGCAAAAACGCAGCAGGGCGAGCAACTCTTGCGGCAGCGGCGGCACATCATGCAGCACGCGCAGCACCGGCTTGATGCGTGCAGCGGCCAATTCGGACTGCGCCGTCCGCTCCATTACGATGCCGATCACTTCCTTGCGCCCGAAAGGCACGACGACGCGCGCGCCGATTTCGAGCTGCAAGCCCTCATTGGCGCTGTAGTCGAAAAGCGTTGACAACGGCACGTCCAGCGCGACGCGAACAAGCGACAGTTTAGTGAGAGTTTCTTCAGTCATTTCTGCAAAGTTTAGCCAATCACCTTGAACCCTATAGGCTTTTTTTCTTATGCACATTTGCTGTGGATAAAGTTGTGGAAAGATTGTCCAGATCGGCGCTAACTGCACACGAAATATAGGCTTTCATTTCCGCGCCCATTTATTGCCCATCCAATTCAATCATGAATAAACAATGAGTTACACAACAAAAAGCAAAAGCCACGGGGAAGTGGGCCCGTGGCTTCTGTGGTCGTGCCCGTCCTGTTCATAACCGACAGGACTTGCCTTGATTTAATGATACTTTTTGCTGAGCTCGTGGACTGCCTGGACCAGCGCGGCGACATTTTCCGGATCGGTGTGCTGGGAAATGCCGTGACCAAGATTAAACACGTGGCCACTCCCGTAGCCATAACTGCTCAACACCTTCTCGACTTCGTTGCGGATGACCTCCGGCGTGGCGAACAAAACGGCCGGATCGAGATTGCCCTGCAGCGCAACCTTGTGTCCCACCTTCTGCCGCGCCACCCCGATGTCCATGGTCCAGTCCAGACCGACCGCGTCGCAACCGCTGTCGGCGATGCTTTCGATCCACAGGCCGCCGCCCTTGGTGAACACGATGGACGGGATGCGCACCCCCTCTTTTTCCTTGATCAGCCCGGCGATGATGCGTTGGGTGTAGGCCAGCGAAAACTCGTGGAAAGCGGCATGCGACAGTGCGCCGCCCCAAGAATCAAAGATCATCACGGCCTGCGCGCCGGCTTCGATCTGTGCATTGAGGTAAGCGGTCACTGCCTGCGCCGTCACGTCAAGCACGTGGTGCATCAGCTTCGGCTCTTTGTACAGCAAGGTCTTTACCTTGGCGTAGTCGTCGCTGCTTCCGCCCTCCACCATGTAGCAGGACAGTGTCCACGGGCTGCCGGAGAAACCGATCAGGGGAATGCGCCCATCCAGCGTCTTGCGGATTTGCGCCACGGCATCGGTCACATATTTCAGATCCTTGCCGACGTCCGGCACGTGCAGCGCCTTGATGTCCGCTTCGGTTTGCAGCGGACGTTCGAACTTGGGACCTTCCCCGTCGGCAAAATACAAACCCAGCCCCATTGCATCCGGCACGGTCAGGATGTCGGAAAACAGAATCGCGGCATCCAGCGGAAAACGCTCGACCGGTTGCAGGGTGACTTCAGTCGCCAGATCGGTGTTCTTGCACAAGCCCATGAAGCTGCCCGCCTTGCGCCTGGTGGCGCGGTATTCCGGCAAAAAGCGGCCGGCCTGACGCATCATCCACAGCGGGGTGTAGTCGGTTGGCTGGCGCAACAGCGCGCGCAGGAAGGTGTCGTTCTTGACTTTGAAATTCATTTTTCTCTTTTCTTATCGGGGCAAAAGGCTGCTGCCCATCAGGAACTCGTCCACCGCACGCGCGCACTGCCGCCCTTCGCGGATCGCCCACACCACGAGCGACTGCCCGCGGCGCATGTCGCCCGCCGCAAAAACTTTTTTCACGCTGGTGTGATAGCCGTTGTCGCCGTCGGTGGTCGCCTTGGCGTTGCCGCGCGCATCCTTTTCCACGCCGAAGGCATCCAACACTTGCGCCAACGGGTTGGTGAAGCCCATCGCAAGGAAAACAAAATCCGCTTGCAGGGTAAATTCGCTGCCCGCGATCTCGACCATCTTGCCGTCCTTGAACTCGACGCGCACCGCGCTGATCGATTTGAGCACACCGTTCTCGCCGTTGAAGGCCTGGGTGGCAATCGCCCAGTCCCGCTCGCATCCTTCGTCGTGCGAACTCGAAGTGCGCAATTTCATCGGCCAGTAGGGCCAGGTCAACGGTTTGTTTTCCTGATCCGGAGCGCGCGGCATCACTTCGATCTGGGTAATCGAGGCAGCCCCCTGGCGGTTGGAAGTGCCGACGCAGTCGGAGCCGGTATCGCCCCCGCCGATGACCACCACATGCTTGCCCTGCACGTTGATCGGATTCTTCGCGTCGCCCGCGTTCTCCTTGTTCTGTGGAATCAGGAATTCAAGCGCGAAGTGCACCCCCTTGAGTTGCCGACCCAGCACCGGCAGGTCACGCGGCTGTTCGGATCCGCCGGAGAGGATCACCGCATCGAATTCCTTTTGCAGTTGGTTCGGGCTGATGGTTTTCTGCGCATCGTTGGCGATCGCTTTGCCCGGCGCCTCCTTGCCGATGAACGTATGGGTCTGGAACTGCACCCCTTCCGCGGCCAGTTGCGCCATGCGCCAGTCGAGCAGGCGCTTGTCCAGCTTGAAGTCCGGAATGCCGTAACGCATCAGGCCGCCGATGCGGCTGTTTTTCTCGAACACGGTGACCGCGTGACCGGCCCGCGCCAGTTGCTGCGCGGCGGCCAGACCGGCGGGGCCGGAGCCGACCACGGCGACTTTCTTGCCGGTTTTCTTTTGTGCCGGTTGCGGCACGACCCAGCCGTTCTCGCCGCCCTTGTCGATGATCGCGTGCTCGATGGATTTGATCCCGACCGCGTCGTTGTTGATATTCAGCGTGCAGGCCGCTTCGCACGGCGCGGGACAGATGCGGCCGGTCACTTCGGGGAAATTATTGGTGGAGTGCAAAACATCCAGTGCCTGCCGCCACTTGCCGCGGTACACCAGATCGTTCCAGTCTGGGATGATGTTGTTGACCGGGCAACCGTTGTTGCAGAACGGGATGCCGCAATCCATGCAACGTGCGCCTTGCTGCTGCGCCTCCGCATCGGTCAGGTGGGCGACGAACTCGCGGTAGTTTTTTACCCGCTGTTCGACCGGCGCGTAACTTTCGCTGACCCGCTTGAATTCCATGAATCCGGTTGGCTTGCCCATTATGCGGCCTCCTTTTGTTGCGCTTGTTGCGCCGCAATCTCCAGCAACGCGCGCCGGTATTCGGTCGGCATCACCTTCACGAACCTGGGCAGATAAGTTCCCCAGTTGTCCAAAATCAGCCGGGCGCGGGCGCTGCCGGTGTAGCGCAGATGTTTTTCGATCTTGCCGCGCAGCACGGCTTCATCGGCTTTGTTCAGATGATTGAAATGGACGCGGCCATGCCCTTCGACTTCTCCGGTCTCGCTCTGTGCCGCTTCTTCCGGAACGCCTTCGAGTTGCACCATGGCCAGGTTGCAGCGGCTCCTGAAACTGCCGTCTTCGTCCAGGACATATGCGACGCCGCCGGACATGCCGGCCGCGAAGTTGCGTCCGGTCTGCCCCAGCACCACCACCAGGCCGCCGGTCATATATTCACAGCCGTGGTCGCCAACCCCTTCCACGACCGCGATGGCGCCGGAGTTGCGCACGGCAAAACGCTCGCCGGCGACTCCGCGGAAGAACACCTCGCCGGCCGTTGCCCCGTACAACACGGTGTTGCCGACGATGATGTTGTCTTCGGCCACCAGCCTGCTTGCGTCCGCCGGTTTGACGATGATGCGCCCGCCGCACAGGCCCTTGCCCACGTAATCGTTGCCTTCGCCTTCCAGCTGGAAAGTGATGCCGTGCGCCAGGAAGGCGCCAAAACTCTGGCCGGCGGTGCCGCGCAGCTTGACGCGAATGGTGTCGTCGGGCAGTCCCGCATTACCATGGCGCTTCGCCACTTCATACGACAGCATGGCGCCGACGCTGCGGTTCACGTTGCGGATCGGCGTCTCGATGGCCACCACGCGCTGGGCGTCGAGCGCTTCCTTTGCCTGGGCGATCAGTTCGTTGTCGAGCGCCTTGTCCAGACCGTGATCCTGCGCTTCGGCATGGCGGCGCGCGACATTCGCCGCAACCTGCGGTTGATGGAATATTTTGCCGAAGTCGAGGCCCTTGGCTTTCCAGTGCTCGATGCCGGCGCGCATGTCGAGCAGGTCGCTGCGGCCGATCAGGTCTTCGAACTTGCGGATGCCCATTTGTGCCATCAGTTCGCGCACTTCTTCGGCGACAAAGAAGAAATAGTTCACCACGTGTTCAGGCTGCCCGGTGAATTTGCGGCGCAGCGCCGGGTCCTGGGTGGCGACACCGACCGGACAGGTGTTGAGGTGGCACTTGCGCATCATGATGCAACCTTCCACCACCAGCGGCGCGGTGGCAAAGCCGAATTCGTCCGCGCCCAGCAGTGCGCCGATCAGCACATCGCGTCCCGTCTTCAACTGGCCATCGACCTGCAGGCCGATGCGGCCGCGCAGCTTGTTCAGCACCAGCGTCTGTTGCGCTTCCGACAAACCGAGTTCCCACGGCGTCCCGGCGTGCTTGATCGAGGACAGCGGCGAGGCACCGGTGCCGCCGTCGAAGCCGGAGATCACGATATGGTCGGCCTTGGCTTTGGACACGCCCGCCGCCACCGTGCCGACGCCCACCTCGGATACCAGCTTGACCGAAATGGAAGCCGACGGGTTCGCGTTCTTCAGATCATGGATGAGCTGCGCCAAGTCTTCGATTGAATAGATGTCATGGTGCGGCGGTGGCGAAATGAGACCGACACCGGGCACGGAGTGGCGCAGTTGGCCGATGTATTCGGAAACTTTTCCGCCTGGCAACTGGCCGCCCTCGCCGGGCTTCGCGCCCTGCGCCATCTTGATCTGGATCTGGTCGGCGCTGGCCAGATATTCTGCCGTCACGCCAAAGCGGCCGGAGGCCACCTGCTTGATGCGCGAGCGCAGCGAGTCCCCTGGCTGCAAGGTCTTGTCGGCTTCGATCCGGTTCTTGCCGATGATCTCGGACAATTTCTCCCCGCCGTGCAACAGCCTGAAGCGGTTGGCATCTTCGCCGCCCTCGCCGGTATTCGACTTGCCGCCGAGACGGTTCATCGCGATGGCCAGGGTGGTGTGCGCCTCGGTCGAGATCGAGCCGAGCGACATCGCGCCGGTGGCAAAGCGCTTGACAATTTCCTGTGCCGGCTCGACTTCGGCCAGCGGTATCGGGCCGCCCGCAGACTTGATCTCGAACAGACCGCGCAGCGTCATCTGGCGCCGGGTCTGGTCATTGATCAGCTTGGCATATTCCTTATAGGTCGAAAAATTGTTGGCGCGCGTGGCGTGTTGCAGCTTGGCGATGGAATCCGGCGTCCAGGTGTGGTCTTCGCCGCGCGTGCGCCAGGCATATTCGCCGCCCGCGTCCAGCATGCCCGCCAGTAGCGGATCGTTGCCGAATGCGGCCGCGTGCATGCGCATGGCTTCTTCGGCGACTTGCTGCAGGCCGATACCCTCGATCTGCGTGGCAGTGCCGGGAAAGTAGCGCTCGATGAACGCGCTGTTGAGTCCGACCGCTTCGAAAATTTGCGAGCCGCAATAGGATTGATAGGTGGAAATGCCCATCTTGGACATCACCTTGAGCAGTCCCTTGTTGATCGCCTTGATGAAGCGCTTGTGCGCGTCTTTGGCACTCACACCGGCCGGCAGCTCCATCGCCGCCAGCGTATCGAACGCCAGCCACGGATAAACCGCCTCTGCACCGTAGCCAGCAAGCAGAGCGAAATGATGCACTTCGCGCGCGGAACCGGTTTCAACCACGAGGCCGGTGCTGGTACGCGAGCCCGCCTTGACCAGATGATGATGCACTGCCGCTGTCGCCAGCAAGGCCGGAATCGCCACCCGCGCGGCGGAAACCGCGCGATCGGACAGAATCAGCACGTTGTAACCGCCGGCCACCGCCTGGTTCGCCGCCCGGTGCAATGCTTCGATGGCCGCTTCGCATCCGGCCGCGCCATTCCGTGCCGGATAGGTGATATCCAGCACTTTGGCTTTGTATTTGCCCTTGGTGAGTTTGTCGATTTGGTGCAGCTTGGCCGCGTCTTCATGCGACAACACCGGTTGGTGCGCCTCCAGGCGCGGCGCGGGTCTGGTTTCGTCCACGCCGAGCAGGTTGGGCTTGGAGCCGATGAACGACGTGAGCGACATCACGATCTCTTCGCGGATCGGGTCGATCGGCGGATTGGTCACCTGTGCGAACAGTTGCTTGAAATAGTTGTACAGCACCTTGTTGCGGCTGGACAACACCGGCAGCGCGCTGTCACTCCCCATGGAACCGGTCGCTTCTTCCCCCGCGTTGGCCATCGGCAACAGGATGAACTTGAGGTCTTCCTGCGTATAACCGAACGCCTGCTGTGCATCCAGCAAGGAGGTCCCTGCGTCAACTTTGGCCGCCACGTCCGGCAGGTCATCCAGGTAATAGCGCGACTGTTCGATCCATTTGCGATAGGGCTTGGCGGTGGCGATCTGCTGTTTCAGTTCGGCATCGTCCACGATGCGCCCGGCCTGCATGTCGATGAGAAACATCTTGCCCGGCTGCAGACGCCATTTCTTGACGATCTTTTGCTCGGCAAAATCCAGCACGCCCATCTCGGAGGCCATCAGCACCACATCGTCTTCGGTGATCAGATAGCGCGCCGGGCGCAAACCGTTGCGGTCCAGGGTTGCGCCGATCATGCGGCCGTCGGTAAAGGCCACGGCGGCCGGACCGTCCCACGGCTCCATCAGCGCAGCGTGGTATTCATAGAAGGCACGGCGTTCTTCGTCCATCAGCGGATTGCCCGCCCAGGCTTCCGGAATCAGCAGCATCATGGCGTGCGGCAGCGAGTAACCGCCGGCCACCAGCAATTCCAGCGCGTTGTCGAAACAGGCGGAATCGGACTGACCTTCGGAAATCAGCGGCCACAATTTATCGAGGTCTTCGCCCAGAATTCTGGACGACATCGCGGCGTGCCGCGCCGCCATCCAGTTCACGTTGCCGCGCAGGGTGTTGATCTCGCCGTTGTGCGCGATCATGCGGAACGGGTGCGCCAGATTCCAGGTCGGGAACGTGTTGGTGGAGAAGCGCTGGTGCACCAGGGCAAACGCGCTCACGACGCGCTCGTCCTGCAAATCACGGAAATACTTGCCGACCTGGTCGGCCAGCAGCATGCCCTTGTACACGATGGTGCGCGACGACAGGGACGGCACGTAAAAGCCTTTGCCCCGGCCTTTGCCTAGTTTGCTGATGGCGTGCTCCGCCGTTTTGCGAATCACAAACAGCTTGCGTTCGAAGGCATCCTGATCCGGCGTATTCTTTCCGCGCCCGATGAACACCTGGCGCACCAGCGGTTCGACAGCCTTGACGCTTTGTCCCAGGGTGCTGTTATCGACCGGCACATCGCGCCACGCCAGCAAGTTCTGGCCCTCGTCTTTGATCTTGTCGGCGATGACCGTTTCGCAGGCTGCGCGCGCCTCGGGATCGCGCGGCAGGAACAGCATGCCGACCCCGTACGCGCCCGCCGGCGGCAACTGGATGTTGCCCCAGCCCATTTCGTCGCGCAGGAATCGGTCCGGAATCTGGATCAGTATCCCGGCCCCGTCACCCGCCAGCGGATCGGCGCCCACCGCGCCGCGGTGCGTCAGATTCTCCAGAATTCGCAAGCCCTGACTGACTCTGTCGTGACTGGCCTGCCCTTTGATATGTGCGACGAAACCGACCCCACATGCATCATGTTCATGGCGCGGGTCATACAAACCCTGCCGCGCCGGCAATGAAGAATTGTTCACCTTGCTCTCACCCCAATCATTCAACTAAACGGCGGCAGACACCCGCACCAAACTCTAGAATTCATCCAAAAGGGCGGGAATGCTACCCTAAACCTCGCCCTAAGGGCAACCCGGGCTCCGGTCAAATCTCCTCGATCGCGAAAATGCGGCGGTGCTCGCGGATCGCATAACGATCGGTCATCCCCGCAATGTAGTCGGCCACCACACGGGCGAGATCATCCGCACTCTGCATTCTGGAGGTCGGCGGGAGCAGGCGCGGGTCGTTGGTGAACGCGGTAAATAGATCGCGGATCGCGCGGCGTGCCTTGGTACTCATGCGCATCACGCGATAATGCCGGTACAAATTGGCGTGCAAGAACGATTTCAGTTCGCTGTTGGCTTCCTTCATCTCCGGGCTGAATGCGACCAAAACCGGCGCCGCGCGGACATCGGACACCCCTTCCGGCCGCTCGCGCAAAATGTTCTGTTCTGTCTGCCCGATCAGGTCGGTGATCAGCGCATTGATCATGCGCCGTACGGTTTCATGTACCAGGCGGCGCTCCGCGAGTTCGGGATAGCTGGCGCGCACTTGGCGCAGATGGTCGGCAAACAGGCCCACTTCTTCGAGCTGTTCCAGCGTAATCAGCCCGGAACGCAGCCCGTCGTCCACATCATGGTTGTTGTACGCGATCTCGTCCGCCAGATTGGCAATCTGCGCCTCCAGCGAGGGGCGTCGATTCTCGAGAAAGCGCGCGCCCACGTCCCCCAGTTGCGCTGCATGCGCGCGCGAACAGTGCTTGAGGATGCCCTCGCGGGTTTCAAAACACAGGTTAAGCCCGTCAAAGGCGGCGTAACGCTCCTCCAGCACATCCACGACGCGCAGCGATTGCAGGTTGTGCTCGAATCCGCCGTGCTCTTTCATGCACGCGTTGAGTGCCTCCTGTCCGGCATGGCCGAACGGCGTGTGGCCAAGATCATGCGCCAGCGAAATCGCCTCGACCAGGTCCTCGTTCAGGCGCAGGTGGCGCGCGATTGACCGACCGATTTGCGCCACTTCGATGCTGTGGGTGAGACGGGTTCTGAACAGGTCGCCTTCGTGGTTGACGAAGACTTGCGTTTTGTATTCCAGCCGGCGAAAAGCGGCCGAATGGATGATGCGGTCGCGGTCACGCTGAAATTCACTGCGCCCCGCAGGGGCCGGCTCGCCCACCCGGCGACCGCGCTCGCTGGTGCCTACCGCATAGGATACCAGTGCCCGATCAGTCACTGCACGCCTCCAGCGTTTCCCGCAACCGCATTTCCGGCACCTCATCCGCAATCACGCCGCGCCCCAAGGATTGCAACAGGACAAAGCGCATCTTTCCGGCGACGACCTTCTTGTCGAGCCCCATGAGCTGCACGTATTTGTCCGCGCCCAATGCCGGTGAGCGGACCGGCAGTCCCGCGCGCTGCAACACGGTGCGAACCCTTTGCACGTCCGCTTCGTTCAGCCAACCCAGACGGCGTGACAAGTCCGCTGCCATGACAGTACCCGCCGCCACCGCCTCGCCGTGCAGCCATACGCCGTAGCCCATGCCATTTTCGATCGCGTGCCCGAACGTGTGCCCCAGATTGAGCAGGGCGCGCTCACCACTCTCGTGCTCGTCCGCCGCCACGACTTCCGCCTTGTTCTGACAACTGCGCGCAATGGCATATTGCAGCGATGCCTTGTCGCGCGCGCGCAATTTGTCCATGTTCTCTTCCAGCCATGCCAGAAAGGACAAGTCACGGATCAGACCGTACTTGATCACCTCGGCCAGGCCCGCGCTCAATTCCTTGTCGGGCAGGGTATCCAGCGTGTCGGTATCCGCCAGCACCACCTTCGGTTGGTGGAAAGCGCCAATCATGTTCTTGCCGAGCGGATGATTGATGCCGGTCTTGCCGCCGACCGAAGAATCCACTTGCGCCAGCAAAGTCGTGGGAATCTGGATGAAGGGGACACCGCGCAGATAGGTTGCGGCGGCAAAACCCGTCATGTCACCGATGACACCGCCGCCCAGCGCGATGAGCGGCGTGCCGCGCTCGCTGCGGGATGTCAGCAGCTCGTTGTAGATCGCATTGAGGGAATCGCCATTCTTGTATTGTTCGCCATCGGCCAGCACGATCCGGTTGCAGCGTATGCCCTGCCGTTCCAGGTTCGACTGGAGCCGGTCCAGATACAAGGGGGCCACCGTCGTGTTGCTCACGATCACGGTTCGCTTGCCCGGCAGATAGGGCAGCAACAACTCTGCGGTTCGTTGCAGCAACCCGCTGCCAATATGAATGGGGTAACTGCGTTCGGCCAAGCCGACTGTCAGCGTCTGCATTTCGTCTGCCTCCTGATTTCCGCTTGATTTCTGCAATCCGGCCAACCTGTCCAGCAGTCTTTCCAGCAGCATGTGCACACTCTGTTTGCCGGTGTGCATCACAATATCGGCGATCTCCAGGTAACACGGGTCGCGTTCTTCATACAGGGCGTGCAGCTTGGCATACGGATCGGCTGTTTGCAGCAGCGGCCGGTTGTGGTCGTGCCGGGTGCGATGCCACAGATCATGCACGCTGCTTTTCAGATACACGACCGTGCCGCATTGTTTGAGCAACGCCCGATTTGCAGCACTCAATGGCGCGCCGCCGCCGGTAGCCAATACCATATTGGTGCGCTTTGACAAATCCTCCAGGGTGGCGCTTTCGCGCTGGCGAAAACCTGCCTCGCCCTCCACGTCAAATATGTGGGGAATCGTCACACCGGTGCGGTGCTGTATTTCCTCGTCGCTGTCCACAAAGGTCTTCTGCAGTTTTTTTGCGAGCAGCCTGCCGACCGTCGTCTTGCCGCTACCGGGCATGCCAACGAGAACAATATTGCCTGATACGCGATGATTGGATGAAGGATCTGGTGCCATTGCCAAAATTGTAGCGGAATTGATTGCAATAAAACAAAGCCCGGCTCGCGCCGGGCTCGATGTCTGGATAACAGGCTAACCTAGTTTGATCCCAGGGTATCTTTGAGAATCTTCGGCGTGATGAATACCAGCAATTCTTTCTTGCTCTTGGTCCGCGTATTATTTTTGAATAGCCAGCCCAGAATCGGGATGTCGCCCAAACCCGGGACTTTCGAGGTCGAGTCCGACTCGTCCTGAGTATAAACGCCGCCAATCACTACGGTTCCACCGTTATCGACCAAGACCTGCGTGTCAACCTTCTTGGTGTTGATACTGGGCACGCCAGCAAAAATGTTCCCGACCGAGTCCTGGCTGACGCTGATTTGCATGGTCACGCTATCGTCCGGCGTAATTTGCGGCGTCACCGTCAGCCCTAAAACGGCTTTTTTGAAGGCCACATTGGTCGCACCGCTACTGCTGGCTTGCTGGTAGGGCACTTCGACCCCAGACTCGATGGTTGCCGCCGTTTTATCGCTGGTCACCACGCGTGGACTGGCGATGTTTTTGGTCGTGCCATCGATTGCGGAAGCATTCAATTCCAGTGCCAACGTTCTTGTTGCCGCCGCATTGAACAAAGTCATGGTCAACCCGCCCAGACCGGAAGCCGCGCCCGGCAAGTTCAGACTGCCGCCCGATATGCTCCCTCTGCCGAGCCCGCCACCCAATGAACCGCCCCCTTGAGCCTGGGTTGGACCGCTGTAGCTTAATCTGCCGCCCAATGTCTGGTTGAACGTTTCACCGGCTTCAACAAAGCGCGCCTCGATCAGCACCTGACGTACAGGAACATCCACCATTTTAATCATCTTGCGAACTTCTTCCAGGCTCGATGGCACATCCTTGACAAACAACATATTGGTGCGCAAATCAAAGTTTGCGCTACCCCGCTTGGACAGGATTTTCTGCTTGTCATCGGAAATCAATTTCACCATATCCGCTGCTTTGGCATATGAAAGCTGGAAGTTTTCAGTGCGCAACGGCTCCAGTTGAGTGATTTCTTCCCGGGAAGAGAATTCGATTTTTTCCTTGGCGGCGATCTCTTCGCGTGGCGCAACCTGGATCACATTCCCGTTGACCCGCTTATCCAGTCCCTTGCTCTGCAAAATAATCTCAAAGGCCTGATCCCATGGCACATCCTTCAGGCGCAACGTCATGCTACCTGACACGGAATCACTGATCACCATATTCAATCCGGTGAAATCGGCGATGACGCTCAAGGCCTCACGCGTCGAAATATTCTGGAAATTGAGGGTCAGTTTGTCGCCTTCGTAACGCGAGGCCGGCAGCACAACCTTGTTCGGATCGGCAACCACCGTCCTCACCTCGATGATGAATTTGTTGTCGGTCTGATAGGCCGAGTACTCCCACAACCCTTTCGGCTCGATTGCCAGGCGCGCATTACCGCCTTGCGCAAAGGCATCAATCGTCTGCACCGGCGTGGCAAAATCAGTCACATCAAGCTTGCGCTGCAGATTGCGCGGCAAACTGGCCCCGTGGAAATCAACCATCAGCGCTTTGCCCTGTTGATTGATATCGATGCCGATGTTGGAATCCGACAAATCAATCTGCACCCGCCCTTCGCCGTTGGAACCCCGTTTAAAATCAATATCGCGCAGGCTATGGCTCTGCGCGCTGGCCGTGCTATCGGCAAAATGTGCCGCCACAGATGTAGTGTCAGGCCCGCCCACCAAACCTTTGGGTTGCAACGTAATCAAGACATCATTCCCCTCGGTGCGCGTGTCATAACCCACCATCTGGGCGAGATTGATCACCACGCGCGTACGGCTTCCCGCCTGAACAATGTTGGCACTGCGCAAATCGCCATCACCAAAGGTTTGCAGCGAAGTCCCCAACCCGTTTTCGGTATTCGGGAAATCAAACGCGATGCGCGGCGGCGTATTAATCGTGAAGGCGGCAGGCTGCCCTTTGGGGGGCAGTTTAAGCCCGACCTTGAGGGTCAGCTTGCCATCCTGCTCGGTACTCACAGAGAGCGATTGTATGCTGTTGGTACCGGCAACTTCCCCCTCTTGTTGTGCATATGCACCGAAGGCGCATAACGCGGGCACCATCAATAACAATTGTAGAAATCTTCGCACCCTTATTTTGAGCTGTTTCATATTTTCACTCCCGTTCATTCGGCCAATTGCAGACTGCTTTCACGTTCCGTCCAGTCACCCGCACTGTCTTGCACCATTTCCTTTATCTTGAGCTCAGTCTCGCTCACCGAGATAATCTGGCCAAAATTGAGCCCCATGTAATTCCCTGTCCTAACCCGGTAAATCTTGCCTTCCGCCGAGCGAATGACTGCATACCCAACGCCCTTCCGGTAGAGATACCCCACCATTTTCAAACTCTCCAGAGGGTAATCTTCCAGTTCTTCCTTGGGACGGTTAAAGTCGGGCTGATTCTGCCCGGATCCACCTTTGCCCCGCGCTTCCGCTTTCCGTGGTTTGAAAGGGTCCGGCAACGCGGTCGAATTGTCGTAGGCAAAAGGTTCATAAGGCTTGATGTCGGGCGGCGGCTCGACCTTTCCGCGCATGTCGGCACCCGCGTTATTCACAAAGTCGCGCAGGTCCTGAAATTCCTCCCCACCGCAAGCCGAGAGTAACAACGCAGCCAGAACTAATGTTGATAGACCTTTCATTATTTCTTCCTCGCCGCCCGTGCAGCTCGTTTCTGCGCAGCCAATTCGGCCTCATCAAGATAGCGATAGGTCTTTGCAGTCGCTTCCAGGCTTAAGCCCACCCCGCCGGCGAGTGGTGATATCTTGATGTCATTGAGCGTAACGATGCGGGGTAATTGTGAAACATCACTGGCAAAATTGCCGAGATCGTCATAGTTGCCCGTCACTTTGAGCGCAATCGGCTGCTCGGTGAATACGCCGGTTGCCACTTCGACACCCGGACGAAACAACTCGAATTGCAAACCCCGACCCAGCCCAGCCTGATTGATGTCCGTCAGTAGCGCATCCATCTCAGACTTGCTGGGCAACTGCTTCAGCAAGGCGCCAAAAGATTGTTGTGTGTCGAGCAACTGTTTTTTTATGATGTCCAGATTGATTGCCTCGCGCTTCTTCTCCAGATAGCTTTCCTTCAAAGTCACTTCTTCACGCTCGACCTGTTTCAGGTTTTCGTATTGATCCTGCCAGTCCAGGAAAGCACCGCTTACCACAACCACAAGAAACATGGCCGAAAATGCGGCCAGCTTGACCAACCAAGGCCAGCCGCCCGGCTTGTTCGGGTCGATATTTTTCAGTTCTTCAAGAAAGTCCATTGACGCACCTCAACCTTTCTTGGCCTTATTGACCGATTTTTGAGAGGGCGCAGCACTCTTGCGAATCAGATCAAAGTTAAGCGAGAACTCACTCAATCTCGTCCCGCCGACATTTACCGCATGAATCTCCACCAGAACCGGCGCGTTCAGCCAAGGAGAGTCTTCAATTGAGCGCATCAAAGTTGACACCCTTGCGCTCGATTGGGCATAGCCGATCAAACTGATTTTCAGGCCGGTTTGTCGAATCGATTTGAGGTACACGCCCTCCGGAAGGATGCGCAGCATCTGATCCAGTAAATGCACCACATCGGAACGCGTCGATTGCAGATTCTCGACCACGTTCTTGCGCGCCAGCAGCGACTGCGTCTGCTCGCGCAGCTTCCTGATTTCGGCAATTTGTTTATCCAACACTGCCGTTTCCTGCTTCAGATACGAATTGCGGCGCTCCTGATAGGCTATCTGCGTACCGATGGCGATGTGCACCAGGCCCACCAGCAGCGCTCCAAGAACCAGCGATAACACGCTCAACACGATAAACTGCAACTGCCTTGCACGGCGTTTTTCCGCCCGGTGCGGCAATAAATTAATGCGTATCATGATGGGTCAAACCTCCGCATCGCCAAACCGCAGGCAATCATGAGTGCCGGTGCATCCGCCTGCAATTGGCGCGGCTTGATTCGATTGGACAAGGACATCAACTGGAACGGATTGGCTACCAGCGAGCTGACCTGGGTACGCGTAGCGACTGCTTCGTCAAGCCCGGCCAAAGCGGCGCACCCACCGGCCAACACAATATAGCCGACCTCGTTGTATTGGGTGGACGTGAAGAAGAACTGCAATGCGCGCGCAACCTCCATCGCCAGATTCTCGCGGAACGGCGCCAGCACATCACTTTCGTAATTTTCCGGCAACCCACCATTGCGCTTGCCCACTTCTGCTTCTTCAGCGGTCAGGTCGTACGCCGCCTGGATTTGCTGGGTCAGCTGGAGGCCGCCCACTTGCTGATCCCGTGAATAGACCGACTGGCCGTTGCGCAACACGTTTACATTCATGACGCTTGCACCGATGTCGACGACAGCGATGCATTGGTCCTCGGCGCCGCCCGGGAGCTGCGCGCGAATCTGCTCGAAGGCGGCTTCGGCCGCATAGGGTTCGACATCCATCACGACTGTGCGCAGCCCTGCAGCCTGGGCAGCAGCAACGCGATCCTCTACATTGACCTTGCGCGATGCTGCCAGCAGAACTTCAACCTCTTCCGGATTGTTGGGCGACGGGCCAAGCACCTGAAAATCGAGATTCACTTCATCCAGCGCAAAGGGGATGTACTGGTTGGCTTCGGTTTCAACCTGATATTCCAGGTCATCTTCCCGCATCCCCGCTGGCAACATGATTTTCTTGCTGATCACCGTGGCGGCAGGCAAGGCGAGACTGACGTTGCGAATACGCGTACCCATGCGCTTCCACGCCCGCCGCAACGCTTCAGACACTGCGTCCAGATTGTTGATATTACCGTCAGTGACGGCATTGGCAGGGAGCGCCTCAATCGCGTAACGCTCCACGATCAAGCCGCCTTTCTTTGGCGCTTGACTCAACTCCAGCAGTTTGACGGAAGACGAGCTGATATCCACCCCAATCATGGGCGGGGTGGAAGTTTGCAGAAAATCTAACGGGATGTCGAAATTTCCTTTAATCATAGGATAGTTAGCGCACTTCCGTATAAACTGGTTTAAATCCTAGCAATAACTCTCATGAGTGTAAAGTTTTTTCTGGGCGCCTGTTTTGCGGGTCAGGGAAGTTATAATCCCCGCCTAAATCAATTCCTGAAATCGTTGCCATGACTTCTCGCTGGTGGTTC
This sequence comes from Ferrigenium sp. UT5, assembly GCF_045866295.1. Classification (NCBI taxonomy): domain Bacteria; kingdom Pseudomonadati; phylum Pseudomonadota; class Betaproteobacteria; order Nitrosomonadales; family Gallionellaceae; genus Ferrigenium; species Ferrigenium sp. UT5. Next base: position 38,123 of record NZ_BAAFRY010000014.1, on the reverse strand, counting down.
TACCCTGCGCTCGGCTTGCTGCTGTTGCCTGTCCTGCCATTGCTGCTTCTGATATTTGCGGCCATTCTGACCTATCCCACCCTGCCTTCGCTGGATGCGCTGACCAATTATCACCCGAAAATGCCGTTGCGCATCTACAGCGCGGAAAAGATTCTGATTGGCGAATTTGGCGAAGAACGGCGGGAGTTGGTCAGCATCGATGCGGTGCCGGAATTGATGAAATTGGCCATCCTGGCGGCCGAAGATGATCGTTTTTACGAACATGGCGGCGTTGACTATATCGGCGTGATGCGAGCCGCCTACTCCAACTTCACCTCAGGGGGCGTCAAACAGGGGGCCAGCACAATCACGATGCAGGTCGCGCGCAATTTTTTTCTTTCCAGGGAAAAGACATTCTCGCGAAAACTTAACGAGATGCTGCTTGCCTTCAAGATCGAGCACAATTTAACCAAGGACCAGATCCTCGAACTTTATATCAATCACATTTATCTCGGGCAGCGCGCCTACGGTTTTGGCGCTGCTGCACAAGCCTATTTTTCCAAGCCTATCGCCCAGCTCTCTCTCGCCGAGATGGCCATGCTGGCCGGACTGCCCAAGGCGCCGGGCGCCTACAATCCTGTGGTCAACCCTGCGCGCGCCAAAGTCAGACAGGAGTACATCCTGCGACGCATGCTCGAGCTCCGGTACATCCAGCAGGATCAATTCGATTTGGCCTTGCATGAACCCCTCCAGACCAAACAGACTACATACCATCAGGAGTTTGCGGTCAATGCCAATTTCGTTGCCGAAATGGTACGCCAGGAGATGTATGACCGCTTTCAGGAAGAGGCCTATACACAGGGATACAGCGTTTACACCACGATTCGTGTTGCCGACCAGGCAGAGGCTTATGCCGCGTTGCGCAAGGGCGTCCTCGACTATGACCGCCGCCATGAATATCGCGGACCGGAAGGCTATGTCGATCTCCAGAAAAACGACAGTGAGGCCTTGCTGGACGCGGCATTGCGGGATGTACAGAACGATGGGGAGCTGATCCCGGCCATTGTATTGTCAGCCAACCGCAAGGGTATTTCCGCCTACCTCAAGGGCGGCGAGCATATCGAAATCACGGGCAACGGTTTGCGCTACGCCTTGATCGGCGAGAAGCAGGTACTGCACCGACGCATTCGCAAAGGTGCGCTGATTCGCGTCGGCAGAGTTGGGGCGGGTGCGTGGGAAATTACCCAACTGCCGCAGGTCGAAGCCGCTTTTGTCTCGGCCGATCCGCGCACGGGAGCCGTCTATGCGCTGGTGGGTGGCTTTGACTTCAACCGCACCCAGTATAACCACGTCACGCAAGCCTGGCGCCAACCCGGTTCCAGCTTCAAACCTTTCATCTATTCGGCTGCGCTGGAAAAAGGCTTCACGCCGGCTTCCGTTGTCAACGACGCACCCATTGTGGTCAATTTGGTCGACACCGGCGGCGAGCCTTGGGAACCCAAAAACTACGAGGGCAAATTCGAGGGTCCGATGCGCTTGCGGCAAGGGCTCATCAAGTCAAAGAATCTGGTTTCGATCCGCATCCTACAATCCATCGGTCTGGAGTATGCGCAGGACTACGTTACAAAATTCGGGTTCGATCGGGACAAGGTTGGACCCTATTTGACCATGGCACTCGGCGCGGTTTCGGTCACACCTTGGCAGATGCTGGGCGGCTATTCAGTTTTCGCCAATGGCGGATACCGTGTAACGCCTTACCTGATCCAGCGCATCGAAGATGGAAATGGCACGCTCGTAAGCGAAACGACGCCCGTCGTGGCCGGGAAGGATGCGGAAAAAGTGCTGGACACCCGCAACGTCTTCACCATGGTCAACATGATGCAGGACGTGGTCAAACACGGCACGGCGATCAGGGCAATGGAGCTTGGGCGGCATGATCTGGCCGGCAAGACCGGCACCACCAGCGAATCGATGGACGCCTGGTTCTGCGGTTTCCACCCCACCCTGGTTGCCATTACCTGGGTCGGTTACGACAACCCGCGCAGTCTGGGAGAAAAAGAAACCGGCGGCGGCGCCGCCTTGCCGATCTGGATGGACTACATGGGCAAGATGCTCAAGGATCAACCGGAGATCGAATATGTTGTCCCGCCAGGCATTGTCACCGCGCGCATTAACGATGAAGGCATGCGCGATCCCGCCGGCGAAAGAATCGAGTATTTCTACGAGGAATTTTTGCCGCCGGAAAGCAGCAGTTTCATGCCCGAACTTTTCAAACCCACCGAAAAAGATAGCGACCAGCTCTTCTGATGCGCAAATCGTCCCTGCCCCATCGCGACCTGATGCGCGAACAACTCGCCCAGCACGCTGCCCGCCTGATCGCCGAGAGCGGCATCACGGACTATGCGTTTGCCAAGCGCAAAGCGGCAAGGCAGCTCGGTGCGGCCGAAACCCAGCATTTGCCCAGCAATGATGAGGTCGAAGCGGCCCTGCACAGCTATCGCGCGCTTTTCCCGCAACCTGAACAGCGGCAAAACCTGCCCCAGCTTCGCCAGGAGGCGCTTGCCGCCATGCGGCAACTCGGACCGTTCCACCCTTATCTGACGGGATCGGTTTTGAGCGGAAGCGCCGGCCCCGACTCCGATATCAATTTGATCCTGTTCAGCGACGATACCAAAGCCGTGCTGTTATTCCTGCTCAAGCACAATCTTGAGTTCGAAGACGGAGAGTGGCGGTTAAGAATCGGGGGGCGAGAAGAAACTGTGCCGAGCTACACCTTGACCAGTGAAACCGGCACCCCGATTCACCTTGTCGTCCTGCCGGAGAACGCCCGTTACAGTGGCATCCGACACCATGAGACGCACGCGGATATCGCTGCGGTGGAAGCGCTGCTAGTGTAGTGTTGCACGCTATCTGGAGCTTATGCCAAGGTGCGGGAAACCCTTGTGGGTCGGGTTTTAACCCGACATGTCGGACTGAAGTCCGACCCACAAAGGTTCGCAATAAGTATCGTTAAGAGTGCGGCACTACACTAGGTGCCTGACTTCAGCCAGCGCGCCGCATCCAGCGCAAAGTAAGTCAGTATCCCGTCTGCACCGGCGCGCTTGAACGCCAGCAATGATTCCAGCACGCACGCTTCTTCATTCAGCCAGCCGTTCTGCGCGGCGACCTTCAGCATCGCATATTCGCCGCTCACCTGATAGACGAAGGTCGGCGCCTTAAACTCGTCCTTCACGCGCCGCACGATGTCGAGGTAAGGCATGCCAGGCTTGACCATCACCATGTCCGCGCCTTCCTGCAGATCAAGACCGACTTCCCACAGAGCTTCGTCGGAGTTGGCCGGATCCATCTGATAGGTGTATTTGTTGCCGGCGCCCAGATTGCCGCTGGAACCGACCGCATCGCGGAACGGGCCGTAGAAGCTGGAGGCGTATTTGGCAGAGTAGGCCATGATACGCGTGTAGATGTGCTTATGCTCATCCAGCGCGGCGCGCACTTCGCCGATGCGGCCATCCATCATATCGGAGGGTGCAACGATGTCGGCACCTGCTTCGGCATGACATTGCGCCTGCTTGCGCAGCACGGCGATGGTCTCGTCGTTGAGCACATAGCCGCCTGCGTCGATCAGCCCGTCCTGGCCGTGGCTGGTGTAGGGATCAAGCGCGACGTCGGTCATCACGCCCAGTTCCGGGAAATTCTTTTTCAGTTCAGCCACCACGCGCGGCACCAGCCCTTGCGGGTTGTAAGCCTCTTCCGCCCCCAGGCTTTTCTGCGCGGCATCGATCACCGGGAAGATCGCCATCACCGGCACCCCCAGCTTCACGCACTGCTCGGCATCTTTCAGGAGCACGTCCAAAGTTTTGCGCTGCACCCCAGGCATGGACTTTACATCCTCGGACTTGTTGCTGCCCTCCAGCACGAACACCGGGTAGATGAAATCTTTAGAAGTAAGTACATGCTCTCGCATCAAGGCCCGCGAAAAGGCGTCCTTGCGCATGCGGCGCATTCTGGTTTGTGGATACTGACCCAGTATTTTCATGGCGATTCCCAATAATTTACTAAAGTAATGGAACTATTCTCGCACAGCCCCGTCAGAGCATGCGAGTAGCGAAAGCTGCTTCCCGTTTCTCCTCCCTGAGCGGGCGTCTTTACCCTGTAAAGACTTTGCCCCTGAATCTTTCCCCTTTGATTCAGGGGCATTTTTTTGCCTGTCCGTCCTGAAACCATCCGCCAATTACAGCTTCCGCCTCGTCCCTGCCGGTTTTCTTCAGGCTGGAGAACAGTTGCACCGAACATTGCGGAAAACGAGGTTTCGGAGAAGACTCATCCCCACTTGCGGGCGTGATGTCGGAACTAAAATGTGCGCCCAGGAATTCCTTCACTTCGCGCAGGGTCTTGGTCGCCTGTTGACGGCTCAACTTGTCCGCTTTAGTGAGCAGGATGTGCACCGGCTTACCGGTCGGCGCGAACCAGTCCAGCATGACCTGATCGCGCTCGGTCAGAGGATGGCGCGCATCCATGATAATCACCAGACCACATAGTTCGGCACGCGTTTGCAAGTACTGGCCCAACAGAAATTCCCAGTGTGCCTGCACGTCCGGCGGCACCTTTGCATAGCCGTAGCCGGGCAAATCCACCACATAGCAGTTGTCGCCCAGATCGAAAAAATTGAGATGTTGCGTGCGCCCCGGGGTCTTGCTGGTGAACGCCAGCCGCACATGATTGGCCAGGGTGTTGATGGCGCTCGACTTGCCCGCATTGGAACGGCCGACGAAGGCCACCTCTTTGCCACCATGCAGCGGCAGATCCTTGAGGTGGTTGACCGTGGTGAAGAAGGTCGCTTTGGAAAACAGCCCCATTACTTCCAGGCCGCGAAAATTGCATCGGCTGCAGCGATGGTTGCGGCAATGTCCGCTTCCGTATGTGCAGCGGAGACAAAACCCGCCTCGAACGCCGAAGGCGCGAAATAATGGCCCGCCTCCAGCATGGCATGGAAGAAACGGTTGAATGCCTCTTTGTCGCAAGTCATCACTTCCGCATAACTGCTCGGCGGCGTCGCCCTGAAATACAAGCCGAACATGCCGCCCACGGATTGGGCGCAGAACGCGATGCCGTGTTTCTGTGCACTCGCGGTCAATCCTGTGGTGAGTTGTTGCGCCAATTGCGCCAGGCGTTCGTAGAAACCCGTTTCCTGCACCAGCTTGAGCGTGGTCAACCCCGCCGCCACCGCCACCGGATTACCGGACAAGGTGCCGGCCTGATACACCGCCCCCTCCGGCGCGAGGCAGTTCATGATGTCGCGGCGGCCCCCAAACGCCGCCGCGGGCAAGCCGCCGCCCATCACCTTGCCCAGCGTGACAAGATCGGGTTTGAGGCCGTAATACCCTTGCGCGCCCTGCAGGCTGACGCGGAAGCCGGTCATCACTTCGTCGAGGATCAGCACCGCGCCGTGCCGGGTGCACAGCGTGCGCATGGCATCGAGAAATTCGCGCTTGGGCGTGACCAGATTCATGTTGCCGGCCACCACTTCGACGATCACCGCCGCGATCTCATGGCCCATCTCGGCAAAACATTTTTCCAGGCCGGCGGCATCGTTGTAATCCAGCACCGTGGTCAGCGCCGCAATCTCGGCGGGCACGCCGGACGAACTCGGCTGGCCGAACGTCAGCGCACCGGAGCCGGCCTTCACCAGCAAACCGTCCGAGTGACCGTGATAGCACCCTTCGAATTTGACGATGCGCGAACGCCCGGTGAATCCGCGGGCGAGACGGATCGCGCTCATGGTCGCTTCGGTGCCGGAACTGACTAGGCGCACCATCTCCAGATTCGGCATGAGTTTGCATAACACGTTCGCCAGATCCAGTTCTCCTGCGGTTGGCGCGCCGAAACCGAGTCCCTGAGCGGCGGCTTCCTGTACCGCCTTGACCACATCCGGATGGCAGTGGCCCACGATCATCGGCCCCCACGAACCAACATAGTCGGTATATTTCTTGCCGTCCGCATCCCACACAAACGCGCCCTGGCCGCGCTGGAAGAACAGCGGGGTGCCGCCCACCGAGCGGAACGCGCGCACCGGCGAGTTGACCCCGCCGGGAATGACTTTTTGCGATGCGGTAAAGAGCTCTTCGTTGTGTGAGGTCATGAGGATGCCTTGCTGAATAATGTTGAAAATTTCCGTGCTGTCCGTTCAATATCCGGCGCATTCCACAGCGCCGAGATGACCGCCAGTGCGTCTGCGCCCGCCTCGATCAGCGCCGCGCCATTCTGTAAGGTGATGCCGCCGATGGCGACGATGGGCACGTTTAATCCTGTTCGCGCCGCCCGCAACATCGGCACCTCCGCCTGAAGCGCACCGGGTTTGACCGCAGACGCAAAAAAAGCGCCGAATGCCACATAGTCCGCGCCTTGTTGCGCCGCCGCAAATGCCAGCGGGGCGCGATTATAGCAAGACACGCCAACGATTCCCGCCTCCCCCAACAAGGCACGTGCGGCTGGCACACTGCCGTCGTCCCCGCCCAGATGCACGCCGTCCGCATCTGCCGCCGCCGCCAAGCCAGGGTCGTCATTCACGATGAAGGTAGCGTTGAATTCCCGCGTCAGTTGGCGCAGCGCCTGCGCCTGCCGGGTTTGCAGTCCGGCATCCGCGGTTTTGTTGCGGTATTGCAGGATTTGCGCACCGCCTTGCAAGGCCAGCCTGGCTTTGCGCAACAATACTGCCGTGTCCGGCTCGTCCGGCGTGATGGCGTACAAACCATGAACGGCACGCCGGGCTAGCAAAAAATACTCCGCATCACGCTTTCAATGACGGGTTTCTTCACTGTTCTCTTCTTCGTCACCGCGCCCCCAGAACAGGCGATCAGGGATGTGCTGGCCCATGCCGGGACGGAAGCCGTATTTCAGCGCTTCCCACGTATATTCCTGCGCTTCGCGTACCGCATCCTCCATCGACAATCCGTTGGCCAGCAAGGCGGCAATCGCCGAAGACAAGGTGCAGCCCGAACCATGATAGATGCCGGGCAGGCGCGGCCAGGTATCGCTGCGCAACAGACCGCCCTCGCCGTAGAGCGTGTTGATGACCTTGGGCGTGTTCTCGTGCGTGCCGGTGATCAGCACATACTCGCAGCCGAGTTGCAGGATGCGCTTGGCGCTTTCGGCCAGATCCGGGTCGTCCGCTTCGTTGTTTTCGTCCAGAATCAGACGGCGCGCTTCCATGCTGTTTGGCGTGAGCAGCGTGGTCTGCGGCAACAGCAGCTCGCGCAAAGCATCCAGCATATCCTCGTTCGCCAGCTCGTCGCCGCGACCGGAAGCCAGCACCGGATCAAACACCAGCGGCACATCGGGATAATCGGAAATCACTTCGGCAATGGCGGCGATGTTCTCCACACTACCCAGCAAGCCGATCTTGAACGCGGCGACCGGCATATCTTCCAGCACGGTGCGCGCCTGATCGGCCACCCAGTCCGCATCGATCGCCTGTACATCCTCCACGCCGCTGGTGTCCTGCACCGTGATCGCCGTCACCACCGACAAGGGATGGCAGCCCATGCTGGCAATGGTCAGCACATCGGCCTGTATGCCGGCGCCGCCACTGGGATCGGTTGCCGCGAAAGTTAAAACAATGGGTGGAATGTCAGACATGATGAATTGCCGCAGCAGGTGGTGAATGGGGTGTGATTCTAACCGAAACTAAATGCCCACGCGTTCGTTCAGAAAGTTGGCAATGCGCGTGAATTCTGCCACGCCGAGATTTTCCGCACGCAACTGTGCATCGATCCCGAGCCGGTCAAAATCGGCGTCAACCAAACGGGCTTTGAGTGTGTTGCGCAGCGTCTTGCGGCGTTGCCCAAAAGCCTCTGCCACGATGCGCGCAAACAGCATTTCGTTGCCGACTTCGATTTCAGCCTTGGGCAGCGGGATCATGCGCACGATGGCGGAATCCACCTTGGGTGCGGGGCGGAAGGATTGCGGCGGCACGTCCAGCAACTTCTCCATGTAGAAGCGGTATTGCAACATCACGGATAAACGTCCGTAGGCGGGTGTGGAAGGTTCGGCCACCATGCGTTCCACCACTTCGTTCTGCAACATGAAATGCATGTCGGTGATGCGCGCGGCGTATTGCGCGAAGTGGAACAAGAGCGGCGACGAAATGTTATAGGGGAGATTGCCAACAATGCGCAAAGGCGGGTCCAGCGCGGCAAAGTCGAATTGCAGCGCATCGCCTTCATGGATGACAATCTTCTCCTGCGGATAGTCGGTCTTCAGGCGCGCAATGATATCGCGGTCGATCTCGACCACATGCAGCAGGTGCAAATGCTGCAACAACGGACGCGTCAGCGCGCCGAGTCCCGGCCCGATTTCCACCATGTTGTCGTTCGCCTCGGGGCGGATGGCACGCACGATGTCGGCGATGATGGCTTGGTCAACCAGGAAATTCTGGCCAAAACGCTTTTTGGCTTCGTGATTCATTTGCACATCTCCAGAAAGCGTTTCAGAGAAGGCTCATGCGCGTAGCGCGTGATGCCGGAACTAAACTGCTTTTTGGCTTTATGCATGGAAAAACAGTCCGCCACAGAGACGCGGAGGAAAAGCGGGGAAAGAGGGTGGAAACGTTTTTCATTTCGAAGGATTCTGAATCTGCTTTTCTCAGTGTCTCTGTGTCTCTGTGGTGAAAGCCTTTTCAGCCCCGACCATTTCCACCGCGACCTTGATCGCCTCCAGCAGGCTGCCGATTTCGGCCTTGCCCGTCCCCGCCAGATCGAGCGCCGTACCATGATCGACAGAGGTACGGATGATGGGCAAACCGAGCGTGATGTTGACCCCTGTTCCGAAACTGGCGTGCTTCAGCACCGGCAGACCCTGGTCGTGGTACATCGTCAGCACGGCATCGCACCCGCGCAGACGATGTGCGGCAAACAACGTATCGGCAGGCAACGGCCGGCTGACATCGAATCCCTCGTTGCGCAGCTTGTCCAGCACCGGGATCATCACCTCGATCTCTTCCCGTCCAAGATGCCCGCCCTCGCCCGCATGCGGATTCAACCCCGCCACCAGGATATGCGGATTGCCAAGCGCAAAGCGACGCTGCAGGTCATGCCGCAGGATGCGCAGGGTGCTTTCCAGCAAGGGCGCAGTAATCGCGTCCGCCACCTCGCGCAAAGGCAGGTGCGTGGTCGCCAGCGCGACGCGCAACCCGCCCCCGGCCAGCATCATCACCACTTGCGGCGTCTGCGTCAGTTCGGCCAGGAATTCGGTATGTCCGGTGAACGGAACGCCGGCATCGTTGATGATGCCCTTGTGCACGGGGGCGGTGACCATGCCGGAGAATTCGCCGGAAACACAGCCCGCCACGGCGCGGCGCAGGGTGTCCAGGACATAGGGCGCATTGGCCGCTTCCAACTTGCCCGCTGCCGCGGCTTGCGCCAGCGGAACGTGCAACACGCTCAACTTTCCCATGAAATGCGGCGCGTTCGCCGTGTAATCATGGAACTGGAGGCTGATGCCGAGTTGCGCGGCGCGCTGCTGCAACAGTGACTTGTCGGCAATGATCACCAACGGCAAGGCCAGACGCACCAGTTGCAGGCAAAGCTCCGGGCCGATGCCTGCCGGTTCGCCTGCGGTGATGGCCAGCGGTCGCTGCATTAACTTTGCGGTTCGCGGTAGTCGATGAAGGCGCGGTCGCGCAACTGGCGCAGCCAATCCTGCCAGGCTTCATCCGCCCGATAGGTGCGGATAGCCTCGCGCGCCTGTTGTTTCTTTTGCTGCTCGCTGACGTCCGCATTGCGCCGCTCCAGCACCTGGATCAGATGCCAGCCGAAACCGGATTTCACCAGGCCGCTGATCTGTTTTTCTTTCAGGGCGTTCATGGCATTCTCGAATGCCGGCACCGTCTCCCCCGGTGAAATCCAGCCCAGTTCGCCGCCCTGCGCCGCACTGCCGTCTTCCGAATACAGGCGCGCCTGATCAGCAAAAGCCGCACCGGCGGCAATCCGTTGCTGGATCTCCTGCAAGCGATCACGCGCCTCGTTCTCGGACACCAGCTCGCTGGTCTTGATCAGGATATGGCGGGCATGGGTCTGGGTGATGAACACCGGCGCATCGGCGTTGCGCCGGTCGAGCAGCTTGAGAATGTGAAACCCGCTCGGGCTCCGCAGAATTCCGCTCAATTGTCCGGGTTGCAGAGTCGCCAGGACATCCGAAAAGAACTTCGGTAATTCATTGCTCGGTCGCCAGCCGATCAGGCCACCCTGCAAAGCATCCCCGGCATCGGAATAGCCCGCCGCGATCTGTGCAAACGGCGCGCCCGCGTTTAATTTTTGCAGCGCCTCTTGCGCGCGCTGTTGCAGGCCGCGCAAATTTTCCGCAGTCGCCTGTTCCGGCACGACGACCAGGATGTGCGCCAGTTGCAGTTGCTCGCCTCGCTTGCCTTGTTTGGCCTGGTTTTCAAGATAGGCCTCAATGTCACTGTCGCTGATGAACAGCTTGCTGTCCACTTCGCGTTCGCGCAGGCGCACCGACAGGATTTCGCCACGAATTTCCTCGCGGAAGCGGGGGAAATCAATGCCGTCTTTCTCAAGCCTGGCGCGGAACGTCGCCAGCGAGTCGAACTTATTTTGCTGCGCGATACGCAGCAAGGCGCTTTCCAGCTGCGCGTCATCCACTCGTACCCCGGTCTCCGTTGCAAACTGTGCCTGCAGCTTTTCCTGAATCATGCGTTCAAGCAGCTGTTTTTCGAGAATACCGCGCTCGGGCAACGGCGTACCTCGGCTTTGCAATTGGCGGATCACCGTTTGCATGCGTTCGGCCAGTTCCAGCCGGGTAATGACATCCGCGTTGACGACGACGCGCACGGCATCAATCAACGTGGCGGCCGTTTCCGCCTGCACAGGGACCATCCAGGTCAGGCACATCAACAGTATTAAAATTCGCTTGTTCATTGCTTCCTTCAATCCGTGAGATTCAACGCAACCCTTCAACCGGTGCGGGGCGGGGTTCGCTGCCCAGCGTGGAGTATCCCGGCACACTTTTTCGCAGGGCATCGAGCGGATCGGAACCGATCCGCACAAAATCGTTCAGTTCGAGCTGCACAAAAACACCGGTGGTACGCTCGATCGTTGCGGTGGCAAAGCTCTGCGCCACCAGGCGCACCGCCCAGCACGCGGCATTATACTCAAGCCCGGCCAGCTCCTCCAAAATACGGTTGTCGCGCAGAGAAAAGTTGAACCGCCCCACACCGTACCATCTTCCCCCCAGCGGCCATTGAGTGGAGACATCCATCTGGCGCAACGCATCGCGGGTGTAGCGATAGCCCAGATTAAGCACTTTGCCGGCCTCGGGATGATAGTGGGCGGCAAAATTGTAATTCTGGGTATAGCCCAGATTCGGGTTGTAGCGCATCTGGCCATCCATCTGCCACGCCTTGTTCACTTGACCGGACAAGGTCGCCAAAATATCGGAACGGAAGTTGCTGTCCCCGGGCGTCACCAGATTCACCCGTGGCGGCGTGAAAAAGAAGCGTTCTGCGACCGCAATACGCAATCTTTCCGCGCCATCCCCGTTGGCAATGATGCGGGAAGTGAGCGCCAAGGTTCCCATGTTGGCATCACCCACCCGGTCGTTGCCCAAAAATCGGTTCTCGGTGAACATCTGGCTGAAGGTAAATGGGGCTTCGGCCGAATCAAAATTGGGGAGCTGCGTCTGATTGCGATACGGAATGCGCACATAGTAAGCGCGCGGTTCAAGCGTCTGCGTAAAGTCCCCCCCGGACAGCGCATCGTTCCGTTCTAGAATCAACCCGCTGTCCAGGCTGAAGATGGGAACTGTGCGCGAATGATCCGACTGTGCGGACACATTATTTTTCCCGAGCGCGTAGTCGGTGTAATGCACCTCCAGTTTCGGGGTCAGAAAATAACCGGGTTCGCTCAACAGCGCATAGGCAAGCGACGGGCGCAGCACCAGGCGCTGTGCGTTAACCAGGGTGGGATGTCGATAATCCACATATTCTCCGGCCAGCGCCACATTCGCTGCGGCAAAGGTTTGCCGGGCGTTTAGGTTCAGTTGCGGTAACCGCCGGTAGGGAACCGCCACAATGGCTTCCGGGTCCTGCAACGTTTGATACCGCTGTACCCGCGCCGAAGCATTCCACCAGCCGCCCGTGTAATCCAGAACGCCTTCGCGCAACAGATTGGCCTGCGAACTGTCTTTCACATCGCTGGCTAAATCACGGTAGTACGCATCGTCCGAAACGCCATTAAAGTTGACTGCCGCCGAAAATCCGCGCCCCAGATCCTGTTTGTGGCGCAACGCAAAGCGCACCCGGTCCCGTTTGGCCAACCGGTCCGGCGTCAGAATATCGACGTTAATCTCGCCACTGAATTTTCGCTGCAGATAGCGGAACTCATTGTTGAGCTGAACCCCGCGCTTGCTGATGATGCGCGGCGCAAAAGTCGCATCAAGATTGGGGGCGATCGCCCAGAAATAGGGCACCGTGATTTCGGCACCGCCGGAGGTGGTACTGCCAAAAATCGGGCCGAGGAAACCCGACCGCTTGTCATTGTTCAACGCAAAGTCCATCCACGGCGTATAGAGCAAGGGAACGCCCTTGAATTCCACCCAGGCATGGTGGGCGACGCCCACCTCGGTCGTGCGATCAAGCTCGAGTCGGCTGACGTTGAGCAGCCAGTCGTCGTTACCCGCCGGACAGGTGGTGTACGCCGCCGAATGGAAGGTGTAACGATTTTCTCCCGCCATCTCCATCTGCTCGGCATGACCCCGGGCGGCGTGGTCACCCAGCACAAATTGCGGCTGTTCCATTACGCCCGTGTCCTGTTCCAGATCCATCTGCAGGGAGGGTCCACTCACTTCCGTGCTCGCCTGTTCCAGTCGCACGTGTCCCCGGGCAAATACCTGCTGCCGTTTTTGCGCGTAGGTGATTTGATCCGCATTGACCACACGTCCATCCTGGCGCAGCTCGACGTCCCCGCTGGCCTCGATCAGATCGCCCTGCCGCGCTTCTATCCGCTGTGCGCTGACAAAAGCCGCCCCCGGCTCGACCGGGGGCGGCAACCGCTTGAACGTACGATCCAGCCGCAGCTGCAAACTCTCGGCAGCGGCCTGCACGGGCACCATCAACAGCAGGGAACAGGCGATTGCTCGCGAACGGGAAAGCATGGGCAGGCCAAATAAATTAAGGTGCTAAAATCGCACAAAACCCCGATCAAGGCAATCCGATGCAGCGCGAAAAACAGCTTTCCGAATGGCTCTCCAGCCTGTACCCGGGCCAGACCTTCACCCTTGCCCCCGCTTCCGCCGATGCCAGCTTCCGCCGTTATTTCCGCGCGACCTTCGCCGATGGATCAACGCGCATCGTCATGGACGCCCCGCCGGAGCACGAAGACTGCAAACCTTTCCTGCACGTTGGCACGTTGTTCGAGCAGGCCGGAGTCAATGTGCCGCATGTGTATGCGCAGAACCTGGAACACGGATTCCTGCTGCTGTCCGACCTCGGCGATACCACTTACTTGCAAGCGTTGACGGCGGACAATGCGCGGCAACTCTATGGTGCGGCCACCGATGCGCTGCTCAAGATCCAGCTCGCCTCACAACCGGATGAATTGCCGCCCTACGACGAGGCGCTGCTGCGCCGCGAATTGAACCTGTTTCCCGAATGGTACCTCGCCAAACACCTCGGGGTGACGCTCGACCAGAAACAGCAGGTCAAACTGGAGCAAGTATTCGGGCGCATCCTCGCCAACAACCTGGCGCAGCCCTGCGTGTACGTGCACCGCGACTACCATTCCCGCAACCTGATGACTGGCGAGGACCCTCTTCGCAACCCTCTCACCAAAGGAGAGGAAGCAAACGCGGGCAGCAATTTTCAATCCCTGCCCGGCATCCTCGATTTTCAGGATGCGGTGTATGGCCCCATCACCTACGATCTCGCCTCGCTGTTCAAGGATGCGTACATCAAATGGGAAGAAGCAGAAATTATCGACTGGCTGGTGCGTTACTGGGAAAAGGCGCGCCAGGCCGGATTGCCGGTGCGCGCCGATTTTGGCGAGTTCTACCGCGACTACGAGATGATGGGCGTGCAGCGCCATCTCAAGGTGCTCGGCATCTTCGCGCGGCTCTACCATCGCGACGGCAAGGACGGTTACCTGCAGGACATGCCGCGGGTGATGGCGTATCTGGTCAAGGCCTGCGAACGCTACATTGATCTCAAGCCCTTGCTTAATCTGCTGGTTGAACTGCATCCAGCGGCGATTCAAGAAGGCTACTCTATTTAGAACATGCTATACACTTCCTCCACCTGTGCGTGGCTGTTGTCGCTTCAGCGACTTTACAGCCGCGGCCTACCCCATGCGGGTGCAACCCTCCCCCGCAGGGAGAGGGGGCAATCGTGAAAGGCATTCTTAAATGCTGGCCATGATCCTGGCCGCCGGGCGCGGCGAACGCATGCGCCCGCTCACCGACCACACCCCCAAACCGTTGTTGCAAGCGGGTGGCAAGCCGCTCATCGTGTGGCATATCGAGCGCCTGGTACGCGCCGGCATCACCGACCTGGTCATCAATCACGCCCATCTTGGCCAACAGATCGAGCAGACCCTGGGTGACGGTCATCCGTTCGGCGCGCACCTCCGCTATTCCGACGAAGGCAGCGCGCTGGAAACGGCAGGCGGCATTGCCTTTGCCTTGCCGCTGCTGGGGGATGCGCCGTTCGCCGTGGTCAACGGCGACATCTGGTGCGATTACGATTTCACCCGCCTGCACGCCCGCGCCGCCGCGCTGGCAAACAGCGGGGACGTGGCGCACCTGGTGCTGGTGGACAATCCCGCACACAACCGCACGGGCGATTTCGGCTTGCAGGGCCAGCGCGTGACCGATACGGGACCCCGGCTCACGTTCAGCGGGATCGGGCTGTACCGGCCGCAATTGTTTGAGGGCATTACCCGCGGCGCCAAGGCACCGCTCGCCCCGCTGCTGCGCGCGCAGATCGCCGCAGGCAAGGTGGGCGGCGAGCATCATCGCGGGCAGTGGCTGGACATCGGCACGCCGCAGCGACTGGACGAACTCGACAAGCAACTGAGCGCGACGCAGAATGCCCGCCATGCCTGATTTCTCCACTTACCCGCAACGACGCGCCCGGCTGCTCGACCAGATGCAGCGCGGCATCGCCGTCCTCCCCACGGCACCCGAGAAGGTACGCAACGGCGACGCCCATTACGACTACCGCCATGACAGTGATTTCTATTATCTGACCGGCTTCGCCGAACCGGATGCGGTGCTGGTGCTGGTCGCCGGCGAGCAGCCGCAATCCATCCTGTTTTGTCGCGAGAAAAATCCCGAACGGGAAATCTGGGACGGCTTTCGCTATGGCCCCGATGCCGCATGCGAAAAATTCGGCTTCGATGCGGCCCATGCCATCGCACAACTCGATGAAAAACTCATTGAACTGATGGGCAACCAGCCGACGCTGTTCTATCCGGTCGGCGCCAATGCCGATTGGGATGCCCGCCTTTTCAGGGTGCGCGAGGCCGTGAAAGAAAAAGCGCGCAGCGGCATCCGCGCGCCGAACGAAATACGCGATGTGCGCGAACTCCTGAACGAGATGCGCCTGATAAAAGACGCGCACGAACAGGACATCATGCGCCGCGCCGCCCGGGTGTCATGCGGGGCGCACCGCCGCGCCATGCAGTTCGCCCGACCTGGCCGGTTCGAATACGAAGTGGAAGCCGAGTTGCTACACGAATTCTGCCGCCACGGCGCGCGCCATGCGGCCTATACCAGCATCGTTGCCGGGGGCGCGAATGCCTGCACACTGCACTATGTCGGCAACAACGCGCGCCTGCTTGACGGCGATCTGCTGCTCATTGATGCGGGTTGCGAACTGGAAGGTTATGCCTCCGACATCACGCGCACGTTCCCGGTGAACGGCAAGTTCAGCTCGGCACAAAAAGAGGTTTATGAACTCGTGCTCGCCGCACAAATGGCCGCAATTGCCGCTGCCAGGCCCGGCAATTCCTGGAACGCGCCGCACGAAGCAGCGTTGCGTGTGCTGGCCCAGGGCTTCATTGACCTCAGGCTGTGCCAGGGTTCGGTCGATGCGGTGCTGGAATCGGAAAGTTACAAGCAGTTCTATATGCACCGCACCGGCCACTGGCTGGGCATGGACGTGCACGATGTCGGCGAATACAAGACCGGCGACCAGTGGCGTCCGCTGCAACCCGGCATGATACTCACCGTCGAGCCCGGGTGTTACATTCGCCCTTCCGACCGCGTGCCACGTGAACTTTGGAATATCGGCATCCGCATCGAAGATGACGTGCTGATCACGCCACAGGGGAACGAGGTGCTGACGGTCGATGCGCCGAAAACCGTGAACGAGATCGAGGAGGTAATGCGACATGCCTGAAAAATTCGATATCGCCATCGTCGGCGGCGGCCCGGTGGGCGTGGCGCTGGCGCTGGCGCTGCGCGATAACGACCTCAAGGTGGTGTTGCTGGAGGCGAGCGAGGCCGCGATCAACACCACCGACCCACGCGCGCTGGCCCTGTCCCAGGGGTCACGCCTGGTGTTGCAGCGGTTGGGCGCGTGGCAGGCGCTGCCCGATGTCAGCGCCATCCAGACCATCGAAGTCACGCAGAAGGGATCGGCCGGACACACCACCTTGCGCGCCGAAGAGTTGCAGGTGCCCGCCATGGGCTACGTGCTGCCCTACACTGCGCTGCACGCCGCCTTGCAACACGGGTTGCAGCAGGCTGACATCACCTGCCTTTATGGAGCGGCGGCTTCCAATCTGAATATCGCCGACGGTTGCGCCACGCTCACCTACCAGCACCAGGGCAACATCCATACTCTGCAGGCAAAGCTGGCCGTCATCGCCGACGGCGGAAAATTGCTCGAATCCAGCCACCCGCCGACCGTGACCGAATACGGCCAAAGCGGATTGATTACTCATCTAACCTGCAGTGCGCCTCGTCCTGGCGTGGCGTTCGAACACTTCACCTCGCAAGGGCCGATGGCCTTGTTGCCGTACCGGGAAGGTTATGAGTTGGTGCTGACCGCGCCGCATGCGGCAGCGGAAGAAATGCTGGCTTGGGACGATGCCCGCATGCTGGATTATGTGCAATCGCACTTTGGCGAGCGCGTGGGCACCTTCGAGCACATCGGCAAGCGCAGTTGCTTCCCGCTGCGCCTGAAGCGCGCGCCGGACATCACCCTGCCGCATACCGTGCTGATCGGCAACGCCGCGCAAACCCTGCATCCGGTTGCCGGCCAGGGGTTCAACCTCGGCCTGCGCGATGCCTGGGAACTGGCGCAAGTCATCCTCGACCACGCTCCCGACAACATCGGCACCGCGGCCATGTGTGCCGCCTACCGCGCCGCGCGCCGCCTCGACCGCAATGCTGGCATCCGCTTCACCGACGGCCTGGTGCGCCTGTTCTCCAACGATCTGCCACTGCTGCGCCCGGCGCGCGCCGCCGCACTCACCCTGCTCGATCATTTGCCGCCGGTAAAAGCATTCGTGGCGCGCCGCATGATGTTCGGCGCCAACGGCTGAGTTGCATGAACGCTGCAACTGACTTCAATTTCGACCCGATTATCAACCGGGCAGGTACAGCCAGCCTCAAGTACGACGCGCGCGAACCGGTGTTCGGTTCTGCAAACGTCATCCCGCTGTGGGTAGCCGACATGGATTTTGCCGTGCCTGCGGCGGTGCAACGCGCGCTGCTTGAGCGTGCGGCGCATCCTGTTTTCGGTTACACCCTTTATCCCGAGTCGCTGTATGCGTCGCTGATCCATTGGCTGGCAACGCGCCACCCATGGAAGATCACGCGCGATTCCATCCTGTTCTGTCCCGGCGTCGTGCCCTCGCTGCACGCCTGCATCATGGCCTTGAGCCGGCCCGGCGACGGCGTGATCGTGCAGCCGCCGGTGTATGCGCCGTTCCTTTCCGCGCCGGAAACCTGCGGACGCAAATTGCTGCTCAATCCGCTCATGCTGAAGGAGGGTCGGTACTTCTTCGATCTGGACGACTTTGAACGCTGCGCAAAGCAGGGCGGACGCCTGCTGATCCTGTGCTCGCCGCACAACCCGGTCGGGCGCGTGTGGCAACAGGATGAATTGCAGGCGCTGCTGGCGGTATGCGAGAGGCACGCCATCACCGTGGTGTCGGACGAGATCCATGCCGACTTGATCTATCCCGGCCACCGACATGTGCCGCTCGCCACCTTGACCGACAAGGTGAAGATCGTCACCGCCGTCGCGCCCAGCAAGACCTTCAATATCCCCGGCCTCGGGCTGTCCGCACTCGTCGTGCCGGAGGCCGCAGATCGAAAGGCCATCACCCAGGCGTTTGACACCCTGCATGTCAGTGCCAATAATCCGTTCAGCATCGTGGCGTTCGAAGCGGCTTATCGCGAAGGCGCGCCGTGGCTGGATGATCTGATGGCGTATCTGGCAGGCACGCGCGACAGGGTGCGCGACTTTCTGCAACAGCATCTGCCGCAGATCAGGATGACTGAACCGGAAGGAACGTATCTGTTGTGGCTGGATTGCCGCGCGATGGGATTGAACGACAAACAGCTAAAAGATTTCTTCGTGCAGAAAGCAGGCGTGGGCATGAGTCCGGGCGCGCTGTTCGGGGAAGGCGGCAGCGGCCATATGCGCATGAACATCGGCGCGCCGCGCAGCGTGATCCAGCAGGCGCTGGAGAATATCTCGGCCGCGTTGCGCGCCTGATTCAGCGCTTGCCGAAGCGCAACACCAGCCAGATTCCCCCGAGTATCAATATCGACGCGATCAGCAAGTCTGGCGTGAGTGCTTCGCCCAGCAGCAGGATGCCGCCGATGGCGGCAATTACCGGGGCAGAAAGTTGTACCGTTGAAGCGGTCATTGCGCGCATCTGTTGCAGCACGCGATACCACAGCACATAGCCCAGCGCCGACGTCACCGCGCCGGAGAGCACGGCATACCACACGCCTTGCGCATCGAGTTGCAGCCAGGGCAAGGCGAGCAGCGAGAGCGCGACCGTCAGCGGCGCGGCACGCAGAAAGTTGCCGGCGGTCGCGGCGGCGGGATCGGACAGGTTGCGCCCGAGCATGGAATACACGCCCCAGGCGACGCCGCTCGCCAGCATCAAGATCGAATCCAGCACCGAGGGCGCTTCCACACCGGGCGACACCAGGATCACCAGACCGACCACGGCCGCGACGAAGCCCGCAGTCTGGGTAAACGTCATGCGCTCGCCCGCGATGAATCCGGCGATGAGCATGGTGGCCTGCACCGCGCCGAACAGCATCAGCGCCCCCGCGCCGGTGTCGATGCTGCGATAGGCGAATGAGAGCGCGACCGCATAGATGAACAAGGCCGTCGCGCTGCGCCAGCTGCCATGCGCGAGCGGCGCCTGCCGTTGCCAACGCATCAACAGCCACAACATCGCCGCACCGGACAGCAGGCGCACGCTGGTGAAGGTGGCGGCGTCGATGGCGGTCTCCTTGAGCGCCATGCGGCACAACACCGAATTTGCCGCGAAGGCGATCATGGTCAGGGTGGTCAGGATGGCGAGGCGGAGTCGGGTCACGATTGTTTGATTAACGTGCCAGCTTCAGCGGTTCTGCGGCGGACAGGGTGAAGTAATGCACGTTGAACAATTCATCCTCGTCGTGCCAGGTCGATTGCAGGTGCCAGCCCGCCTTGCGCGCCAGGTGTTTGAATTCCTGCGTGCTGTATTTGTAAGAGTTCTCGGTGTGGATGCTTTCACCTTGTTCGAACTCGAACGATTCACCGTTCATCCCTATCGTCTGCCTGCACTGGCTGACCAGATGCATCTCGATGCGTCCGTGCATCTCGTTGTAAAACGCATGGTGAGCAAACTGCGCTGCATCGAGCTGCGCGCCGAGTTCGCGTTGCATGCGTGTCAGCAGGTTGAGGTTGAAGGCGGCGGTGTGGCCGGCGGCATCGTTGTAGGCGGCATTCAATATCGCGCTCGATTTCTTCGCGTCCACCCCGATCAGCAGGCCGCCGCCGGGGCCGACCAGCTTGGCCACGCTTTTCAAGAGCGTCACGGCGCCATCGGGTGTGCAGTTGCCGATGGTGGAGCCGGGGAAGAACACCACTTGCCGTCGCCCTGCACGGTGTCTGATCACACGTTCGGGTAACTGATGGTAATCGGCGCACAGCGGCTGCATCTTCATGGCCGGGAACATCGCCTGCAGGCGCTGCGTGCTGTTGCGCAGGTGCGGCGCGCAGATGTCGATGGGCACATACACGGCATCGTCAGAGAGGTGGCGCAGGAGCAGCGGCGTCTTGGTCGCGCTGCCGCTGCCCAGTTCGATCAGGGTGCAGGCGCTGCCGGTCATTTCGGCCATTTCCGCGCCGTGGCGTTCGAGGATGGCGGTCTCGGTGCGCGTGGGGTAATACTCCGGCGTGGTGCAGATCAGATCGAACAGCTGCGAGCCGTGCGCATCGTAGAAATATTTGGGCGGGATGGATTTGGGATGCTGGCGCAGCCCCGCGCGCACGCTGGCTAGAAAATCGTCCTCGTCGATAGACTGTGACGGAATGGGGGATTCTTGTCTCATCGGAGGTCCTCTGCCAGACGCAGACCGGAAAACATCCAGCGGTCAGCCGCCCGGAAAAAATTGCGGTAGCTGGCGCGGATATGGTCCTGTGCCGTGACGCAGCATCCGCCGCGCAACACCATCTGGTCGCACATGAACTTGCCGTTGTATTCGCCCAGCGTGCCGGGCAAAGGCTTGAAGCCGGGATAAGGCAGATAGGCGCTCTGCGTCCATTGCCACAACTCGCCATACATCTGGGTCAGCCCCTCGGCAACGGCCGGTTGCGGCACATACAGACCACGCTCGAGAAACTGGCCGGCAACGGCGCATGTGGCGGCCGCATATTCCCATTCAAACTCGGTTGGCAGGCGCTTGTCCGCCCAGCGCGCATAGGCGTCCGCTTCGTAATAGCTCAAATGCGCCACCGGCGCATCTTCGCACAGCGGATGAGCCCCCGTCAGATTGAAATGCCACCAGGCATCATCACGGCGAAACCAGTACAGCGGGGCTTGCCAGCCCCGTTCATTAAGCATGCGCCAGCCGTCGGACAACCACAGCTCGACCCGGCGATAGCCGTCATCCTCGATGAACGCAAGATATTCGGCATTGCTGATCAGACGGGTGGCAAGACGAAACGGAGGCAGACACACCGGGTGCCGCGGGCGTTCGTTGTCATATGAGAAGGTAGTTCCGGCGTGCCCGATCTCGACCAATCCTCCCGGCAATCGTTGCCAGTCCAACGCCGGCAGCGGAGGGGTTTCTGCAAGGCTCGGCGTGTGATAGGCAGGCAACAGCGGATTGACTGAGAAGTTGTACAGGATGTCCATCAGCAACAATTCCTGATGCTGAATCTCGTGTTCGAGGCCCAGTTGCACCCGCGCCAAAACCGTTTCGGCGGCGTGTCCGGGCAGATTCCCAAGCAATTCCAATAGCGCGCCATCAACGTGGCGACGATAGCGATAAACCTCGGCCACCGTCGGACGCGACAACAGGCCTCGTTGCGGGCGCGGAAAAAAAGTCCCTGCGGTCTCGTAATAGGAATTGAACAGGTGCGCGTACGCATCGTTCAGCATGCGGTAGTGCCTGGCATACGGCACGAGGATGAATGTCTCGAAGAACCAGGTGGTATGCGCCAGGTGCCACTTCGGCGGACTCACGCTTTCCATGGCCTGAATGCCATAGTCTTCGATTTCCAGTGGCGCACAGAGTGCCTCTGTGCGCGCACGCACGGTGTTGAACCGTTCGATCAGTGCGGTCACCATCACCCGCTCATTCCGTGATCTGTACACCGCGCCAAAAAGCCACGTGATCCTTGATACGTGCGGCCATGGCAGACGGATCCGGGTAATACCATGCCGCATCCTCGTTCATTGCTCCGTCAACGACCACGCTGAAATAGCTCGCCTCACCCTTCCATGCGCAACGGGTGTGGGTATCGCTGGAACGGAGAAATTCGCGTTTCACTGCGCTCGGCGGAAAATAGACATTGCCTTCCACGCGCTGGATATCGCGCTCCAGGGCTTCGGCAATGACCTGATTGTTCCAGATCGCTTTAGGCATGTACAACTCCTTTGGAGGGTGGGTCAATGGGTGCGATGAAAGGTCGGCTGGCACACCGGTTTCTTACATCCGCGCGCGGGAACGATATGGAAGATTTTACCCGCCCCCGGCTTGGGGTTGCACGGATGCCAATGTGCAGTAAAGCCCGGCAGGTCGGACTGACACCCGCAAGGGATAGGCCGTGGCTGTACGGGGCTTACGCCACCACACCCCATGCACAGTCCGGCCCACACAACCTCTGCCGCTCCCTGTGGGTCGGGTTTTAACCCGACATGTCGGACTGAAGTCCGACCCACAATAGTTCGCAATAAGCGCCACCAAGCATCAACCACTACGCTAGTTTTTGCAGCACGCGTAATCGTCCGGCGCCTGCCATGCCTCGTTGGCAAAGGCGGCATCCAGCGGCGTGTCAGTCAGATGGTTGGTGTAGTTGCTGATGGTTTTCATTGCCACGCCGAGAACAACTTCCAGCGCCTGCTGTCGGGTGTAGCCGGCTGCAAAAAATGCCTTCAGTTCCGGGCTGTCCGCAACCCATCCGCGCTCGCGCACCACGGCGCGGACAAAATCGGCCAGGGCATTCTGCTTGCCATCCGGCAATGCCCCGCCGCTGCGAAGCGCGGCGATGGTGGCATCCTCCACTTTGGCCATGTTGCGCGCGATGAAGGAGTGTGCCGCAACGCAATACGTGCAACGGTTGTACTGGCTCACAGCCAGCAGAATGATCTGCTGCTCCTGCGGGGTGAATGCGCTTTGTTCCAGCAACGCGCCGAGCTGCTTGTAGGCTTGCAGCGTGGCAGGTGACTCAGCCAGATGCGCGTACAGATTGGGGATGAACCCCAGCCCCTTTTGGGCAGCGTCCAGAATAGGCAGCGATCCGGCGGGCGCGGTGTCCAGTGTGTGCAGCGTAAATGTGCTCATGCTATTTTCTCCTTGAAGGTTCGGCAACGGTCTGTTGTCGACCCGGATTCTCGGCGGTTACGAACCAGTTCGCCATGCCTGTATGCACGGGTTTTGTGCCTGATCATCCAGAGATTGTTTGGCCGGCGCTGACGCGGCACTACGCTGCCGTGCGCTCAACCGAGTCCTGCAAGGCCTTGATCGAATCAAGGATGTCGGCAAAACCCTGACCAAATTCAGTCAGGGTATACTCGACACGCGGCGGGGTTTCCGCGAAAACATGTTTCTCGATCACGCCGAAGTGTTGCAGTTTGCGCAACCGTTCGTTGAGCACCTTGGCGGACAGTCCCTCGATGGCATGTTCCATCTTGCCCGGACGATTCACCCCCCGGCGGATCAGGTCGACTACGGTCAGCGACCATTTGCAGCCGACCACGCTTTCCACCATCTGGCCGACCGTGGGGTGCGCCACATCCAGAATATTTATTTCATTCGCCATCAGCAAGATAAACCGGAAAGTGGGTGAAGTACCGTTTGGTGCCCGCTTGTTTCGGGCAGTGCGGCAAGGTTACCGTGTGCTCCCGTTAATTACAACTTCAAGGAGTGCATCATGAAAACAACTTATAAAACAGTTCTGTTCAGCGGCCTGCTGGCGATTTCGTTCGGCGCCGTGGCGACAGACGTGCCCTACCCGAATGGCTACCGCGATTGGCATCACGTCAAGAGCATGGTGATCAGTCCGGGACATGCTCTGCATGAATCCTTCGGCGGCATCCATCATCTGTATGCCAACAAGAAAGCATTGAAAGGCTATGCAAAGGGCAAATTCCCGAATGGCTCGGTGATCGTGTTCGATCTGCTGGAAGCGAACGATGCCGGCAACGCCATTACCGAAGGCAAGCGCAAGGTGGTGGGGGTGATGCTGAAAGACAGCAAACGCCACGCCAGCACCGGCGGTTGGGGCTTTGAAGGCTTCAAGGGTGATTCGAAAACGGAGCGTGCCGTAGGAAAGAATGCTGCAACAGCCTGCTTTGGTTGTCATGAACCGCAGGCCGCGCACGACTATGTGTTCAGCACTACGCGCCGGTGACATCAAGTCGTACCTAACCGGTCGCGCCCGTAGCGCGGAATGAATGCTCGATCAGGGCATGGCGAGCGACAATTGTGGAGGTGTGTGATGCGTATCAAACTTGTGATTGCAACACTGTTCCTGGCCGTGCTGCTGCCCGCACAACCCGCACAACAGGCACTGGCCAAAGAAGTCAAGGTGACCATGACCGTGCTGGAAACCGAATTGCCGGTGGACAACGCGGGCAGGCAGATGAGGACGGCGTGGACCTTCGGCGGCACCGTGCCGGGCAAGGTGGTGCGGGTACGCGAGGGCGACACGATTGATTTTACTCTGGTCAACCCGAGCAGCAGTTCAATGTCCCATTCGATGGATTTTCACATCGCCGAAGTGGATGTGCTGAATGAGTTCGGTTCGATTGCGCCGGGAGAAACCAAGCATTTCAAGTTCAATGCGCGATTGCCCGGCGTGTACATGTATCACTGCGGCACCATGCCGATGCCGCAGCATATCGCCAACGGTATGTACGGTGCGATCATCGTCGATCCGAAAAACAGCAAAAACTACCCGAAAGCGGATCGCGAGTATGTTCTGGTGCAACAGCAATTGTTTCCGGACACCAGCGACACCACGGCCTTGCTTGAAAACAAGGGCTGGACCGGTTCGCTGATCAACGGAAAAATGTTCCACTACGACCCGGTGCATGACGGCAATGCGACCCAGGTGCTGGAGGCCAAACCCGGCGAGCGGGTACGCATCTACTTCGTGAATGCCAACATCAACAACCCGGTGGCGTTCCATCCGATCGCCGGGCTGTGGGACCGCGTTTATATCGGCGGCAACCCGAACAACACCCTGTATGGCATTGCCACTTATAACGTGGCCGTGTCGGAAGGCAGCACGTTCGACCTGGTAACACCGGCGGGACGGGCGACCAACGTTGCCATCGTGGATCATGCGATGGGGGCGGCGATGCGCGGCGCGATTACCGTGCTGATGAGCAAGCCGGATGCGGATCCGAACAAGGGGCGCGGTGATCAGATCATTCTCAGGTAAGTGCCGCGCAAGGGGGTTGCGAATGGCCCGCTTGGAGGCGGGCCATTTCTTTGTGCTGCGCATCCTGTGCGTTACGCGGATCACCGTAGGGACAATGCGTTCCAATTAACCTAAAAACCGCAGTTGTGGGAGCCCGATTCATCGGGCTCCCACCAAAATCCTCACCTGAAAGGTAAGTTGCAGCAAAAACACAACAACCAGATAACACCCGGACTTTCACCGTACTGCAAGTATTCAACTGCCGTTTTCAGGATCAACTTGCCTGGCGGCTTTTGCCGGGTGTTATGCCGATGACGCGTTTGAATGCCTTGCGGAAAGCTGCCTCTGACTGGTAACCGCATTGCTGGGCGATGTCCGGTATGTTCCTGTTTTGAGCGACCAGGAGTCTGGCCGCCCGTTGCATGCGCCAAAGGGTGACGAATTCCATCGGCGCCATCGCGGTTACCTGTGCAAAGTGCTGGGAAAAAGCAGAGCGCGACTGGCAGGCGAGTCGGGCCATGCGATCCACCGTCCAAATTTCGGCGGGCGCATCAATAAATGCGCACACCGCGAGGCGTAACCGATCGTCCGCCAGGGCTGCCAACAATGGCGACAGTCGGGGATCGCGATGCAGGGCGTGGCGAATGACATGCAGAAACAGTGCATCCGACAGACGGTCAAGGATGGCCGTTACCCCAAAGTCGTTCAGCGTCGCCTCCTCGATCATCATCTCGATCAGCGCGCGCATCGGGTGTCCCGTCGGGCTGTCATCCGGGCGGATCAACATGAACTCCGGGAACGAGGCAAGCAGCAGGCGGCGAATATGGGCGGGGAGTTTCAGGTGACCGCACAGCAGCCCGGCACCGGGCGCCTGTTTATCCAGGGGCGCGGGGCGCGAATGATCGAAGGGCTGTTGCGGAATAACCGGCTGCGCGCTGAAAGTATGCGCCGCATCATGCTGAAAGAACGCAATGTCCCCCGGACGCATGGGCGTTGCTGCGGTGCCGCCCGGCAGGTGGATCCACGCCTCGCCATGACAGAGCACATGAAAGGTGGTGGCATCGCTGCCGCCCGGCGTTGACATGTGCCAGGCATCGCACAACTGGCCGACGTAATACACCTCGGAACCGAGATGCAGGCGGCGCAGGAACTCATCGATACGGGGCAGTTGGCCGGGCATGCATTGATTGTCGCGGATCGGGACGAGGCAAGCAAGCCGCGCACGCCATAACCGTCCCTTCGGCCTCGCCCCAATCGGAACATCCGCCCGCAACGGGTACGGTCCTGCATAGCTCCCGCGGAACCACCTATACAGGCGCGCCCTGTAAGATTCCATCGCTTCGCTACGACTGCATGCGAACCAACCTGGGAGCCCACAACATCATGAAAAAACTGGTACTGGCCGGAGGCGGCCATGCACAACTGAGCGTGTTGCACGCACTCGCACAATACCCGGGGGAACTAAAAACGATATTGGTCACCCCCAGCCGCTATCAGATGTATTCCGGCATGTTGCCCGGCTGGATGGCCGGACACTACACCCTGGAAGAGTGCCGCATCGATCTGCTGCCGCTGGCAGACAAGGCCGGGGTGGAGGTGAAATTGATGCGCCTGACCGGCATCATTGCAGCGCAGCAGCGCGTCCACCTTTCGGATGGCAGCCAACTTGAATACGACCTGCTCTCACTCGATGTCGGCAGCGAAATCAACACCGCGCGCCTGCAAGCGGCCGGCGAGCGCTTGCTGCCGGTCAAACCGCTGGAAACGTTCGTCCAGCAATGGCCGCACATCTGCGAGGCTGCCGCACAACGGGATGGCTACCGCTTGGTGATCGTGGGGGGCGGCGCTGCCGGTGTCGAACTGGCGTTTGCCGCGCACCATGCATTTCGTGCGCGCGGTTTGAAAGCCGAGGTCGCCTTGGTCGCCTCGGCCGAAGGCTTGTTGCCCGGACACGCCAACGGTGTAAGGAACCGGGTTCTCACCCTGCTGCAACAGCGCGGGATTACCTTTCATAAGGCCACAGCCCTCGGCGAAGAGGGCGGTCTCTATTTATCAACCGGCGCACACCTTGCCACCGACTCCATCATTGCCGCCACCGGCGCGCGCCCGGCGAGTTGGCTGGCGCAAACCGATCTGATGCGGGACGAGCAGGGGTATGTATTGGTGGACGCACAACACCGCAGCGTATCCCACCCCAACGTACTTGCGGCGGGTGATGCGTGCATCCGCACCGATGTGCGCCTGCCGCGTTCCGGGGTGCACGCGGTGTTTGCGGGGCCGGTGCTGGCGCACAATCTGCTCGCCGATCTCGGCGGCAGAACACTGCAACGCTACTGCCCCCGCAGAAAGTCGCTCTACCTGCTGGCCACCGGCCCGCAGCACGCCATCGCTTCCTGGGGCGCATTCAGCGCACAGGGGCATTGGGTGTGGCGCTGGAAGAACTGGATCGATCGCCGTTTCATGCGCAAGCATGGCGTGCTCGCAAAGGGTACAAATTGAGGCGCTTTATCAAAATTGCGCTATCGCGGCGTATTGTGACCGATTCAATCAAGATTGCACTGGTCGTTGGCACCGCACTGAATCTGGTGAATCAGGGGGAAAACCTGCTCCACGGCGGTACAATCTCCCTGCTTCATATGCTATTGAATTATCTGGTGCCGTACTGTGTAGCCAGCTACAGCGCGGCAAAAAACGAGATTGAGCTAAGGGACCGCGATGAATGTGAATGCACACCACCCGAACATAACCGACCAGGCCAATAACCTCCTGGCCGACACCGGATTCCTGGCCGATATTCGAAGTCAGATGATCAAGTTCGCCACGTTGCAATTAAGCGATAGCCACCAGGCGGAAGATGCCGTTCAGGAGGCGCTGATCGGCGCAATGAAGAATGCCGGCTCGTTTGGCGGACGCTCCGCGTTCAAAACATGGCTCTTTGCCATTCTGAAAAACAAGATCGCCGACGTCCTCCGCCACAAGCAGCGCATGGTGAACATCGGCAGTTTTGCACGCGACGAAGACGAAGAAGACATGTCGGAGTTGTTCGATCGCAAAGGCTTCTGGCAGGAAGACGAACGGCCCGTTGCCTGGGGTAATCCCGAAGCCTCTCTTCGCGAAAGTCAGTTCTGGGGCGTCTTCGAGACGTGTCTGGACAACCTGCCCCCCAAACAGGCGCGGGTATTCATGATGCGCGAGTTTTTCGAGCTTGAGGCAGGTGAAATTTGTGTCACATTGGGCCTGACCACCAGCAACCTGCACGTCCTGCTGCACCGTGCGCGCCTGCGTCTGCGCGAATGCATCGAAGACAAATGGTATCTGCAAGGAGAGAAAAAATGATGAATTGCCGCGAAGCGACCGAACTCATGTCCGAAGCGCAAGAGCGCGAACTGGCATTGAAGGAACGCATGGCGTTGGGCGTGCACACCCTGATGTGCAAAGGCTGCCACAACTACAAACAACAGATGACCGTGCTGCGCAAAATCACGCGCGCGTATGCCAAAGGCGCGAACGAGGTAGAAGAAAAGCAGGGCGGGCGAAAATAACAAATCAGTGATTGCACTGCAAAGCAACCTTACCTTGCGCTTGACACCGTTCCATCTGCATCGCCCCATTGCAGGGACTTGTAGTCGAAGCCGCTGTCCTGCATGGGTTTGACGATCTGGAAGTAGGGCGACACGTCGAAGTCGCGCGGGGTGAACAGGCTGTGGTGGCGCAGGCGATAGAACTCTTCCACACAGTCGGGACATTCGGTGCGCTGGGCGGAGTGGCGGACGACCTGCGGCAGGATGGGATAGCGAATGGACTGAAAAGCTTGCGCGATCAGGGTGGAACAAATGGCGCGGGTCGGGTCGCCACTCCCCAACGCCAACAGATGGCTGCGCATTCGTCCGGAAATTGAAGGGACCGGGAGCAGATAGCGCAGCAGGTCGAAAATGTTGCGCAGATCATACTGTTGCCCAATACGCGCCACCGCATAACGCGCAACGGTCAGGCACTCTGCCTCATTCAGGCCAAATGGACGGCAGATCCGCGTGTGCAACCCGGTAAAGGCTTCAAGGCAAACAGCGCGCACACCTTCAACCATGTCGGCCTCGATCATGCACGCACCGGGGGCAAGACCGGGAACTCGTGCCGCTTCGTCACCCACATAAAGCGCCGCGTGCGACCAGTTGGATTGGGTGAGAAACTTGATGACACTGCTGGCGCGGCTGCTGCCTTCAACCAACAGCACATCGCCCGGTTTCAGATTGGCGCGCAATTGCGCTGCAGAGGTTGGGATGAGAAAACTCAAACGCGGCCGCTCGCGCGACAAAAAACGCGCCAGCCGCTTGCCTGTCCATTGCAAAGTTATTCCCATATTCGCCTCGATAATCCGTTTGGTTCAGTCGACATGCCGGTTATTATCCTTACACACGCTTGCCACACGCGGAACTATTTTGCAGCACATCTGCCCCACCCCGGAGTAGATCGGTTGATCATCGACCGTAATAATTCCTGCAACCAGATACGGGGGGCCACAATGCACCGGCGCACATTTCTTAAATACGCTGCAGGATCGGCACTGGTTGTAGCGTTCCCGATTCTTGCACAAGGAAGGTCCAGCGTGGAAAAACTGCATAAAAGCCTGGCGGAATGGCGGGCATTGTTGCCTCGCGAACGCTATGAAATTCTGTTCGAGGAAGCTACCGAGCATGCCGGAAGCAGCCCACTCAACCATGAGAAACGCAACGGTGTCTTCATCTGTGCGGCGTGCAATCTGCCGTTGTTCTCATCCAAGCAGAAATACGAAAGCGGCACGGGCTGGCCGAGCTTCTGGCAACCACTGCCGGATGCGGTCGCCACCCAAACCGATTTCAAGCTGATCTATCCGCGCACCGAATACCATTGCGCCCGTTGCGGCGGGCATCAGGGGCATGTGTTCGACGACGGCCCGAAGCCGACAGGTTTGCGCTATTGCAACAATGGGCTGGCACTGCAATTCGTGGCGGAAGGTGAACAGTTGCCGGCGCTGCGCACATGAGCGCGCTGCGGATTTTATTGCTGTGGGTGTGTTTGCTGCCTGCGGCACGGGCGGCGGACACACCGGTGGCGACGGCGCTCTTTGCGGGCGGGTGCTTCTGGTGCATCGAGGCGGATTTTGAAAAGCTGCCCGGTGTGCTCGCCGTGGAATCGGGTTATACCGGCGGTCGCGTGGCGAATCCTACTTACGAGCAGGTGAGCGCGGGCGGCACGGGGCATGCAGAGGCGGTGCGCGTGCACTACGACCCCAGGCAAGTCAGCTATGCGCAACTGCTGAATTATTTCTGGCATCACATCGACCCCACCGTGAAAGACCGCCAGTTCTGCGACGTCGGCACGCAATATCGCAGTGCGATCTTTTACCAGAACGAGGTGGAACGGCAATCGGCGGAGGGGAGCAAACAGCTTCTGTTACGGCGCTTCAACGTCATCCACACCGAGATCGTCCCCGCCACCGCCTTCTACCTTGCCGAGGAATACCATCAGGACTACTACCAGAAAAATCCCCTTCGCTACCGCTATTACCGTTCCGGCTGCGGGCGCGATGCGCGGGTCAAAAGCGTGTGGGGCGGGGCGCACTAGGGTAGTGCTGCATTCTTTGGCGCTTATTGCGAACGCTTGTGGGTCGGACTTCAGTCAGACATTGCCGCGTGGGATGCCTCGAACGCGTCGGGCTGAAGCCCGACCCACAAGACGCAGTGTTGTCTGTAGTTTGCTGTAAGAATCTGCCCACTGGCACGACTCATCCACCAAACCAACCTGACACCCGATGCGGTGTACGCAACGGCCAGTGGCGGCGGTGCGAGGATAGTGGATAGATTCAGCAGGAATGGGGCAGCGCCAAGCCGCTGCGAGAAGGACGGACACACCAGCTTAAACTAGACGCATTTGTGTCTTGACGGATGGGTCCACTGTAGATCGCCGCATGAAGTATTATTCGGAGTGGAAATGCGCTACACCAAACCGCCATTAGCTGTTGCACTTCAGAGTTGAATCCGCCAACAACTTCGACAGAAGACTATCCCGCACAGCAGGAAAGTTGTTTCACATCCTTGGTGAATGTTTGCGCGCACAGCTTCATGCCCTCCACCATCGTCAGGTACGGAAATAGTTGGTCGGCCAAATCGTGCACGGCCATCTGTGCGTGGATGGCGATGGCCGCCGTCTGGATGATCTCGCCCGCCTCCCCTGTTACGGCCTGCACATCCAGCAGGGCAGTATCCAGCCTCGGTGACCAGTTTGATGAAGCCGCGTGTTTATTTTTTATTCGCGCACCAGCCGGAAGCCGATAAGAATATGTTTAAGGCCGGGTGGGCGGCTGTGTCTGGCGGCCGGTCGGCATACCCCGCAGCCCTTGTCGTCCCACGAGCCGCCTTTGACCACGATGCTACCGTTTGCATTGGTAGTGGCCGTCCATTCGAATACCTGTCCTGCCGCATCAAGTATGCCGAATGGGCTTGCTCCCGCAGCGTAACTTCCTGACGGTGTGGTGTCGAAAGACCCGCGATCCGCACTGTTGAGGCGTGCCGGATCGTATTTATTGCCCCATGGAAAATAACGACCATCCGTGCCGCGTGCGGCTTTTTCCCATTCCTCCCCGGTGGGCAGCCGCCAGGTGTGGCCGGTGAGCTTGCTCAACCACCGCGCATATGCTTTGGCATCGGCAGCACTCACCAATACCACGGGATGATCTTCGCGCCCCTGCGGCGGCTTGCCCTTACTCCAGGCGAAGCGGCGGGTTTCGGCATAGTCGTGCCGCAAGCCGTAGCTCTCCCAGGTGCGGCGATCCACGTCGGGAACGCGATGCCCCGTGTCCCGCACGAACGCCGCATATTGCATGATGGTGACGGGCGTGGTCATGATGGCGTAAGCCCCGGTTTCAGCAACGCCGCGCGGCGGCTCACTTTCATACCATTGCTGCGTGCGCGTGATGGGGCTGCCGTAGGCCGCTTCGTCCAGCGCGTAGGCGTAATCGCGCTCGGCGCGGTCCGAACCCGACACGTATGATCCGGCAGGGATTTCGATCGTGTCCGGCAGAGGTGGCTGGCCCGCCCAAGCCGCAGGCAATGCGGCCACCAGACACAGCCATATCAAAGTCGTGCCAAAAGGACGCAGCAACGGTCACTCCCCCAGATCGCGCTTTTTCTGGTCGAACTCTGACTTGTCTATTTCACCTTTCGCATAGCGCGTTTTCAGGATGTCGAGAGGAGATTCCGCAGGCGAAACTTTTCCCTGCCCATTGCGCGCCGTCAGCCAGCGGACGATCAGCACCACGCCGACGATGGTCAATATCCAGAACAAAACCGATAACAGCCCCATACCGCCCATCATCCAGCCGCCAGCCCCGTTGTTCATCATATTTCGCCTCCCGTTGATACGTTAGTGAAAAAATATTGATGCATTGTTAAGTTTGATGCGGCAAGAAATTGGACAGTTTTTAGAGGTAACAAAAAATCAAGTGCTGCTATTGCTTTATCGAAATTGATTCACGGTAGATGTCATAAAAGATCGATTCCTTGTTCTCGTATTGGATGCGCTTGCGCCGCGCCTCATCGAGCAGATGGTAGCGTACGACAATCTCGACTAGCCTGGCCTTTCCTCCGCCGGTGGAGAAGTCCATCGTATACGTTCGCGGCTGCTGATACGGCAGGCGCGTATCCCACAGATCCACGATGAATGGCCGCCACATCACCGTGCGTTTCAGGGTCTCTTCTTGCGACTTCAGCACCTTGCCGCTGGCATCGAGGACTTGCAGCGTGACGGTAAGATACCGATCCGGCGTGCCGGTGGGCAGGAAATGGGTCGCGCCCATATTGGTGAGCGTGGCGGTTACGCGGTGACGGTCGGTGTCTATGGTTTTCTCCGAGAACTCGACCTTGAGCGCGCGTTTCACTATTTCCGGATCGTGTCCGCCGCGCCAAAGGTGCCGACGCGCGGCGCGTATCAGTCCACCTGCCACCAGCGGGCGCTGCACTGTGGGCATATGGCATTGCACGCAGTTGATTTTCTCGACAGCCGATTCGATCTCCACGACCGTGCCGCAGGGTGGCATGCGGAAAAATGTGTCCCAACGCTTGCCCTGCACCACGTGGCAATGCAGACATACCTGGTTAGGGTCTTCCATCTTCGTTATGGCGTGGGGCGCCCGGGTGTCTCCATAAGGTCCCAGGATGCGACCCTCGCGCAGGTGGCAGACATTGCAGGTTACCCCTTCATGCTGAAGGTCCGCATCAAAACGGGGGTTGGATTCGAGAATGGGTTCCCACTTATCCTTGTCACGAAAGCCCGTGACCAGATGTTCCTGCTGGTCTTCCAGCGGAATATGACAGTTCTTGCAGATCTGCCGTGAGTCGTCGAATTTCCAGTCGGTTTGAAAGTAAGGATCAGTCCAGGCACGGCTATGCATGGCCGTGCTCCACTCGCTGTATATCTCCGCGTGACATTGAGCGCAGGCCTTGGCGCTTTGGCTTGTTACGGAGGCGGGCAATTGCTTCACCGGGATGGGGCGCTCAAATGCCTCGCTCACCACGAAGATGTTCATGGGGCGCAGGAAGCGCCAGGCCAGAAACGCGGTAAAGGCGATCACAACTACGATAATCACAATGGTTTTTCGCCGCATGGCTCAGTTCCACGGAAGAAGTTGATCTGTGAGCTTCTGCACTGACATTCGCGCGTGTCGCTGCAACCGCTCAACTGTGAATCAGTTTACCCCCTAACTCAATTGAGCAACCAGCCCACTGGCAGTCACTCTTCCAACTATCCCGCGCAGCACGAAAGCTGCTTCACATCCTTGGTAAACGTCTGCGCGCACAGCTTCAACCCCTCGACCATCGTCAGATAAGGAAACAGTTGGTCGGCTAAATCATGCACGGTCATCTGCGCGCGGATAGCGATGGCCGCCGTCTGGATGATTTCGCCCGCTTCCCCCGTGACGGCCTGCACACCCAGCAGGCGCAGGCTTCCGGCTTCCGCGACCAGTTTGATGAAACCGCGTGTGTCGAAGTTGGCGAGTGCGCGCGGCACGTTATCGAGCGACAAGGTGCGGCTGATGGTTGCCATGCCCTGGTCATGCGCTTCCGCCTCGGAAAGTCCCACCGTCGCCACCTGCGGATCGGTGAATACCACGGCGGGCAGGGTGGTGAGATCGAGGGCGGCCTCGCCGCCCGTCATGTTGATCGCCGCTCGCGTACCGGCGGCTGCCGCGACATAGACGAATTGCGGCTGGTCGGTGCAATCGCCTGCTGCAAATATGTTCGGCGCACTGCTGCACATCCGGTCGTCAATCACGATATTGCCCTGTGGGCTGAGTGTCACACCGGCATTGTCCAGACCAAGGCTGGGGGTGTTGGGTGAGCGTCCCGTGGCTACCAGCAATTTATCCGCGCGTAATTCGCCTTGCGCGGTCATGAGTACGAATTCGCCATTCCCGAAACTGACCTCACTCGCTTGCGTATCGGTCAGCACTGTGATGCCCTCGCTGCGAAACGCCTCGGTCACGGCCGCGCCGATCGCCGGGTCTTCGCGGAAGAACAGGGTATGGCGCGCCAGAATCGTGACTTTGCTGCCGAGCCGCGCGTAGGCCTGCGCCAGTTCCAATGCGACCACCGACGAACCGATCACGGCGAGCCGGGGCGGAATACGGTCACTTGCCAGTGCTTCGGTCGAAGTCCAGTAGGGCGTGTCCTGCAATCCCGGAATCGGCGGAATGCTTGCGCTGGCACCGGTGGCGACGAGGCAGCGGTCGAATGACACCTCGCGCTCGCTGCCATCGTTCATATATACCAACAGCGTGTGCCCGTCCTGGAAGCGAGCCTCGCCACGCAACAGGTTGATTTCTGGTGTGCGCTCCAGTATCCCTTCGTATTTTGCATGGCGCAGTTCGTCCACCCGCGCCTGCTGCTGTGCAAGCAGTTGGCTGCGGTCAATCACCGGCGTGGCGGCGTTGATGCCGCCATCGAACGGGCTGCTCGTGCGCAAATGCGCGATGTGCGCGGCGCGAATGAAAATTTTCGAGGGTACGCAACCGATGTTGACGCAGGTGCCGCCAATCACACCGCGCTCGATCAGGGTGACGCGCGCGCCGCGCTCAACGGCTTTCAGCGCGCACGCCATCGCCGCGCCGCCGCTGCCGATAACCGCGATGTGCAGAGATGCCGTTTCACCTGTGACAGGAGAATGACACGTCGTGCAGGCATCGCTTGAAGTGTTATTCATGGCTTATTCCTTTGGGATTTGGCAGGCTGCACTACGCCGCCGAGCGGCATAAATAATCAGGGCGACGAACATCACCATGGCGGGTAGCAGCACATAATCGAGATACCCCGTCAAGGCGGCGAGTCCCAGCGCACCCAGCAGCACGACCAGCAACGGGGTGAAACAGCACAGCGCGGTCAGAATTGCGCCGATGATGCCCACGCGCAATAAAGTATTCCCGTCGGTTATTTTCATATTCATTTCCTCACCACCGATGGATACCCTGCATTGGCCGTGGCACGCATCAATTGCTCCACGTTGGTTTGGCTGTCATCGAACGTCACCTTGGCCTCGCGTTTTTCCACATTCATCTCGGTCTTGTTTACGCCAGCGGTCTTGTTCAGGATCTTCTTTACGGTGATGGGACAGGCGGAACAGGTCATGCCGGAAATTCCCAGCGTAACGCTCTGTGTTGCCGCGAACACGGGAACAGTCAAGGCAATCAGGGCAAGTATTGCAAACAGTTGTCTCATGGTGGACTCCTTTTCAATAGAACAATGGCATGACATAGGGAAAGCCGAGCGCGACGATTACCAGCACTGACACGATCCAGAAAATGAGTCTGTAGGTGGTTTGCACCTGCGGTAGCGCGCACACTTCACCAGGCTTACAGGAGGTGCTTGAACAAAAAATGCGGCGATAAGCGAAGAACATCGCCACCAACGCCGCGCCGATGAACAAAGGGCGATATGGCTCTAGCACTTTAAGATTGCCTATCAACGCACCGCTGAATCCAAAAGTGACCAAGAGTAGCGGACCCAGGCAGCAGGTCGAGGCGAGTATGGCGGACAGCCCGCCTGCAAACAGTGCGCCGCGCGGATTATTCGATTCGTCCATCAGTTTCCCTTTCCAATCAAAATGAGATGACGTAACCTTAACTCCGTAGTCAAGTACGGAGTCAAGCGATATGGAAAATGATTTTGGAAACCTCACGGTCGGCGCGTTTGCCAAGGCCGCCGGGGTGGGCGTGGAAACGATCCGTTTCTATCAGCGCAAGGGATTGCTGCCCGAACCTGAAAAGCCTTTAGGCGGCATCCGCCGTTATGGCAGTGGCGATGTGTCGCGCGTGCGCTTCATCAAGACCGCGCAACAACTGGGATTCAGCCTCGACGAGGTGGCCGAATTGCTCAAACTGGAAGACGGCACGCATTGCCGCGAGGCGAGCGCGCTCGCCAAAATCAAACTGGCCGGGGTGAGGGAGAAATTGGCGAGTTTGCGGCAGATGGAAAAAACACTGGCGCAGATGCTGGCAGCCTGCGAATCACGTCGCGGCAAGGTATGTTGCCCGATGATCGAATCGCTCAAGCGCGGTTAGGTATGTGCCGATTTATTCGGTTTTGCCGTTTCCGCACAAGCGGAAACCTTTTTTAATCAAGATACTGAATTCCGTCCCCTGCTTTCGCGGGGGCAGGCTCTGCGCCGGAATGACGGATAAACCAGCACATACCTAACATTTTTCTCATGCCCCCTTAGCGAAGCCGTCAGCAGCAGGCGCAGCTCTCGCCGCTGTTGTCTTTTGCCTCGAACGGAATGCTGCTGCCGCAGCCCTCGAACAGGCCGTAGTGCCGCTCGAAATCGCCGATGAACTCGAAGTGCGGGGCGAAGCGCGTGTCCTGCAACATGCGCCAGGTGTTGCCGCACACCGGGAACACCTTGCCGGTTTCAATGTGGTGATGCTTGTCCAGCGTGAAGGCATCAGGGTGGTCGGGGATGGTGCCTCGATAGATGACGGCCTGGCCGTAGTCTTCGCAGGCGGATTCGAGCGCGTCGAGTTTGAACAGCCGATAGGTGGCGGAATAGAACCTGATATTACCCACGCGCGGCGCGAGTTTGGCATCGGTGATGGCCAGCGGGCGGTCTTCCACCAGACGCGGGTCGGCGAAACCGTGGCGATGAGCAAGGCGCACGAAATCGTTCCAGTACAGCGCGCCGCCCAGGCATTCGCCGTACAACACAGGGTCGTTCTTCACCGCTTCCGGCACGCGGCGGTCGGCATACACATCGGAGAAATAGAATTCGCCGCCGTTCTTGAGCAGGCGATAGACACCGCGCAGCACGGCATCCTTGTCCGGCGACAGATTGACCACACAGTTGGACACGATGACGTCGAAGCTGCCGGGTTCGAGCTTGAGCGCGTCCAGTTTCTCGATATAGCCTTCGAGGAACTGCACATTGGCATAACCAAACTGTTCGGCATGATGAGCACGGTATTTTTCCGCCACCGCGAGTTGCTCCGCCGTCATGTCCACGCCGATCACTTCGCCGGTCTTGCCCACCAGTTGCGCCAGCGCATACACGTCGCGCCCCGAACCGCTGCCCAGATCCAGCACACGGCAGCCTTCCAGCAAGGGCGGACACACCAGCCCGCAACCGTAGTAGCGCGCCAGCACCTCGGGATGTACGCGCGCCAGCAAGGGCTTGAGCCAGGCGGGCAGGCTGCTGGCATCGCAGCAGGCACTGGTCTTCAGGTCATCTGAAGAATGCAGTTGTTTGCCGTAATAGTCCTGGACGATGTCGTGCATGATTTTCCTTATCAGGTAGACGAGTTTTAGGTTGGTCGTGCTG
Source organism: Ferrigenium sp. UT5 (assembly GCF_045866295.1). Lineage (NCBI taxonomy): Bacteria > Pseudomonadati > Pseudomonadota > Betaproteobacteria > Nitrosomonadales > Gallionellaceae > Ferrigenium > Ferrigenium sp. UT5. Next base: position 190 of record NZ_BAAFRY010000014.1, on the reverse strand, counting down.
CCGCAGAATTCCTTACGCTTGAGCCAAAGATACGGCACCCGGATTGCCGGGGATGCGAATGATGCCACGTCAAATTGATGATTGAGTCCTTAAACTGCTGTAAATAATTTGGTGGGCAGCCACCGCTTCGATTCGGTAAATTAACGTTAACGAGACGATCAACAACCGAAGGAGAAGAAGCGATGGCTGG